>SOIC01000106.1 GCA_004377275.1 Dehalococcoidia bacterium | reverse complement strand
ATTTCCTTGGCAATGGTCCACGCCCGTGTGTGATGTGCCCCTATGTCTGAGGTAGCATACGCTAGCCCCATCGTAATGCCGGCGCGGCTGTCGTAGGCCGACTGCTCAAGGCCCTTGACCTGGAGGATGATTTTATCCATTTCGGGCCACTTCTTGATAATGCGGCGTGACCCACCAGCAAGAATGTCACCGACGCCTTGCCGGTCAGCGATTTTTTCTATCAATTCCAAGATCGCCTTCTCATCTCCCCAGGTAATCTCCCTGCCATCGAGGTCGGAGAGTGACAATATCCCCTTCTCGTACCCCTCTATCACGGCTCCCACAATGTTGCCGGTGGAAATCGTATCTATCCCCAGCTCATCACAAAGTCGGACTGCGAAAAGTATCGCATCAAAATTATCTATTCCTAGGTTCGGTCCTAGCATGGCGCATGATTCATATTCCGGCCCCTCAATTATCGTCCCTGTATATTTACCGTTCTTCACTAGGCAAATATTGCCGCAACACATGGAACACGAAAAACATGCACTATTACCTATCTTGTAGTGATCTAGCATGGTCGCGCCATTAATCTGGTTATGCTTGGCAAAAACGCTGTCCTTGAAATTGTATGCCGGCAGAATCCCTTTCTCGTTGGCGTACTCGATGACGTTCATCAAGCCTTCCCGCTGCCACATTTTGAAGTACTTGTGTTCCTCCATGTATTTGTAAGCTTTATCAGCCTCTGCCATCAGCCCGCTTATATCATAGGTTGGAAGGTCCTTGTATCCCCGTACTACAATCGCCTTGAGGTTCTTCGACCCCATAATTGCGCCAATCCCCGTTCTCCCTGCATTGCGGCTCCAGTCAGCGTTGACACAAGCAAAGTTCACCATGTTCTCACCAGCCACGCCGATGGTAGCAACATGGACAGCATAGGTACCCAGCCGCTCTTTGATAATTCCTTCAGCTTCCAGACAGCTTTTCCCCTTCAGTTGAGGCATGGGAAGTATAATCGTTTCACTGTTGTCGATAAAAAGTAATGATAATTCCGGCGCCCTGCCAGTAATAGAAAGAACATCGTTGCCCGTCTGCCGCAGTTCGACACCGAAGCCACCGCCCATAGAGGAATCACCATAGAGGCCAGTAGCCGGTGAGACGGCAGCAAAGGAGATCTTTCCCGACGAGGGCAGGTAAACCCCGGTTAGAGGTCCCGGTGCGATAACCAGGAGATTCTCCGGGCTGAGGGGGTCTACCCTGAAATCATGCTTCTTCAGATTGTCCCAGACCAGTTTGGCACCAAAGCCGCGCCCCCCGATATACTTTTCGAGGAAGGCGTCTGATAGGTCCCTGTATTCGGCAGTACCTTTGGTAAGATCCACGTGCAGGTGTTTTTTAAAATATCCGCTCTTTATACTCATAGCTCTTCCTTCCCTACTTCGGCGTAGTGGATGACCTTCCTTTCACCCTTCTCATAGAACTCAATTTCTTTCATCTGAGTATAGCTCAAGACATTGTTGAGACGTTTGAATTCACCCAGGGCGGCCTCCGGTATCAGCCTGAGCGCTCCCGTCGGACATTTCTTGACGCACTCCGGGTCTCCTCCGCACATATCACATATGATAGGCAGGTCATAATCTTCATGTACGTATATCGCCCCGAAAGGGCATGCATCCACACATTTATAACACGAAATGCAATTCTCCTTGTCCAGTTGCACGACGCCGTTGCTCCGCCGTAAGGCATCAACGGGACACACTTGCGCACATGTGAGCACCTTACATTGGCTGCACACAATCGGCATTCTCATGACGGGATGGGGGTATGTGGTCAATACTCTTATCGCCGACTTCTTCGGATTGTTCACTCCGAAATGTTTGATTGCACATACAAGTTCACAGATCCTGCAGCCAGAACACTGCTCCGGAATTACCGTTAGTTTTTTTAACATCAGATAATCCTCCCGAAGACTCCTGCAATTATTACCCAAGATAATGGGCAAAGAGGCAGTAGTCCTTTTAAATCGTAGTTGAGGTGGCTCCTTTCAGCTATAGTGTAGCAAAAAACAAGGCGCTCAGGGTTCAGCAAATGGGACACCAGTGAGCAGAATACCTGTTAAAGACACCGTTGTCAATAGGAGCGAAGAGAAGGACATATCGGAAGACTTGATATGACCGACTGCGTACCTTACAACTATCATCGCACATCCGGAGGGATTTTGGAGTAAAAACCACTAGCTCGGTAGGACTGGCAAACTTAATAAAGAACTCCTTTAATTGAACTTTATGACGGAGTGTTCAAT
>SOIC01000210.1 GCA_004377275.1 Dehalococcoidia bacterium | reverse complement strand
GCCTATGTGCTGGCGGTGGAAAAACTTGCTGGTATCGAGGTACCTGAGCGGGCAGAATATATCAGGATAATAATGGCTGAACTCATGAGGATCTCAAGTCATCTCATGGGGGTAGGCTTTTTCCTCAATGACATGGGAGCCTTCATGACGCCGGTCCTCTATATGTTACGGGAGCGGGAAAAGATCCTGGATCTCTTTGAGATGGCATGCGGGCAGCGACTGACCTATAACTATATGCGCTTCGGCGGGGTTAGCCACGATATCCCCGGCGAATTTATCCCGGCACTAAAGCGTTTTATCGATGAGATGCCCGGCTATATCGATGAATACGATCAGCTTATTGCCGAAAACGAAATCGTACTTGCCCGCACCAAGGGGATAGGTATTCTACCGGCGGATAAGGCCATCAATGCCTCGGTAGCCGGCCCGGTACTGCGTGCTACCGGGGTGAAGTGGGACCTGCGCAAGGCCGACCCCTACTCCATTTATGACCGATTCAATTTCGATGTCCCCACCGGCACCAATGGCGATAACTACGATCGCTACCGGATGAAGATCGAGGAGATGAAGCAGAGCGTGCGTATCGTTAAGCAGGCAATGGAGCAGCTTCCCCAGGGGGAGGTATGCACCAGAGTATCGCCGACTTTCAAGCCGCCTAAAGGGGAAGCCTATGGCAGGGTAGAAGGCCCTAAAGGAGAGCTGGGCTTTTTTATCGTGAGCGATGGCTCTGCTAAACCATATCGCTTCAAGGTACGTCCCCCAGCACTGATAAACCTCACCGTACTCCGCGATATGATTATCGGATGGAAGCTGGCCGATGCTATAGTCACCTTTGGCAGCATTGATATTTGTATGGGCGAGGTGGATCGATAGTGGGAGTTCTCGAGCAATTCCAGAATTGGCTGCTGAACTATTTACCTGATTGGGCAGCGTATCTCATACCTGTATTGATCGCCTTCACCATCCTCTCTACATGCATCATTTTAGTGGTGATGAGCTTTATCTATATTGAGCGAAGATTAATAGGGAGGTTCCAGATTCGTCAGGGACCCAATCGGGCAGGGCCGCAGGGTGTCCTTCAGCCGGTAGCCGATGCCGTTAAGATTCTACTTAAAGAGGATATAATCCCCATACTCGCGGACCGCAAGATTCACTGGCTGGCCCCTGTTATAACGTTCGTTCCGGTGCTGCTGATCTTCGCCATCATACCCTGGGGCCATGGTGCCTTCATCGCCGATCTTAACATAGGCATACTTTACATAATTGCTATATCCTCGCTGGGTGTCGTCGGCATTTTCATGGCGGGGTGGAGCTCAAGTAATAAGTACTCCCTTCTCGGTGCCATGCGCGTTATGGCCCAGATGATAAGCTATGAGATCCCGCTGGTGCTTTCCATCATAGGTGTGCTTATAATAGCCGGCTCTATGTCAATGGTTAGCATAGTAGAGGCACAAACTGTGCCCTTCTTTTTACTTCAGCCCCTGGGATTCTTAATATTCTTCCTGGCACTGGCGGCGGAGATCAACCGCAGCCCCTTCGACCTTCTAGAGGCAGATTCCGAGATCGTGGCAGGTTTCCATACTGAATACTCTGGAATGAAGTATGGCCTGTTCATGTTGGGGGAATACGCCCATGCCTTCGCTGCCTCCGCTATTCTGACAGCGCTTTTCCTTGGCGGTGGAAAGGGACCACTGTTACCGGATGCAATGTGGTTCATGCTCAAGGTGTTCATTATATTCGCTGCACTTGTATGGATGCGTGGCACCCTGCCGCGGCTCAGGGTGGACCAGCTGATGGAGTTTGCCTGGAAATTCCTCTTCCCATTGGCGATTATTAATATCTTTGTCACCGGTATCGAGGTGATCTTATGGCCCGAGTTCCCGTGGTGGCTTATGTTCGTCAATATCCCCATCGCTGCTATACTAATCGTCCTCTGGTCAAGCATGTTCAGGGTGTACGGCGAGAGGGTAAGCTTTACTCATTTTGGTCGGGGAGTGGCCAAGGGTATGGCGCTGACCTTCAGGCATCTTTTCCGTCATCCCATCACGGTGCAATATCCTGAGCAGCGGCTGAGCGTCTCCAAACGGGCGCGGGGTCAACGATTTGTGCGGGATGAGCTAAAGCGAGCCCCCTGTGTACTGGCATGCCCCGCCAGCGTGGATGCCCAGGGATATGTCGCCCTTATCACCCAGGGTCGATTTGTTGAAGCGGTTGAGCTCATCAGGCAGACCAATCCCTTCCCTGTCGTCTGCGGGCGGGTCTGCACCCACCCCTGCGAGACGGCATGCAACCGGAAATCCATGGATAAAGCTGTCGCCATCCGAGACCTCAAGCGTTTCGTGACTGACTACGAAATGAGCATAGGGAGGGGAGAGATAACCCCGTACCCCCGAACCAGAGACGAGCGGGTAGCGGTTATTGGCTCGGGGCCTGGAGGGTTAACCGCCGCTCGCGACCTGGCGAGGATGGGCTACGGCGTGACCGTATTTGAAGCGCTCCCCATCGCCGGCGGGATGATGGCGGTAGGTATTCCGGAGTATCGCTTGCCCAAGGCGGTGCTGCAAAAGGAGATCGATGGTATCCTGCAGCTAGGCGTCGAGCTTAAACTGAACAGTCCGGTAGGCAAAAATGGCCTGACCCTGGAGTCGCTCAAAGGACAGGGATATAAAGCAATTATCATAGCTGTGGGTGCCCATGACAGCATGAAACTGGACATTCCCGGCGAAGACGTTGAGGGGGTGTATCACGGGGTTTTCTTCCTCAGGGATGGACTCCTGGGCAAAGATGTCACGGTGGGGAATAGGGTGGCCATAGTCGGCGGGGGCAATGTGGCCATTGACGCTGCGCGAACCGCCCTACGCCTCGGCGCCAAGGACGTAACTATTGTTTACCGCAGGTCGAGGCAGGAGATGCCGGCCGATGAGGAGGAGATAGAGGATGCCGAGGCAGAGGGGATCAAGATCCATTACCTGGCAGCGCCAGTCAGGGTCCTTGAGGATAGCGGTAAGATGGCAGGCCTGGAGTGTATTCGGATGGAGCTGGGTGAACCTGATGCCAGCGGCAGAAGACGCCCGGTACCTGTCGAGGGATCGGAGTTTGTCCTCGACATTGACATGCTCATCCCTGCCATCGGTCAGGCCATCGACCTCTCCTGCCTGCCCCAGGATCATGAGTTAAACATCACAAAGAGGGGAACATTCGAGGTAGATCCCCTCAGCATGGCTACCAACATACCAGGCATCTTCGCCTGCGGGGATGCGGTGAGTGGGCCAGCTACAGTGGTTGAGGCTATCGGGGCCGGGACCAGGGCCGCCCTCGCCGTCGACTGTTACCTACGCGGCGAAAAATTCGAAGAGCTAGAGCCAGTGCTGCCGCTAAAGGAGGTAGCTTTCGAGGATCTGGATATCAGTGACGTCGAGAGTAAAGATAGAGCAAAGATGCCTCATCTACCGGTTGAGGGTAGGATCCGCGGATTCGAGGAGGCAGCACTCGGCTTTTCAGAGGAGACGGCTATAGAGGAAGCCAACAGATGCCTTAACTGCGGTTTCTGCGCCTGGTGCCGGCAGTGCGAAGATGCATGTCCCTACGGGGTTATCAGGATAGTGCCCCAAGAAACCCCGGAAGGCATGACCGGGGTGGATAGGTTCGACATCGACCTCGGAGAATGCATATTCTGCGGCCTGTGCATCGAGGCATGTCCCGCCCACCGGCTCTATTTATCGAGAATCTACGAGGCAGCCTGTTACCGCAGGGGAGACATGGCACTGGATAAGGAGGGGCTGAAACCATCACCCGAAAAGCAGCCGAGTGCCTATGCCCGTCCCGAGATTGAGCCGGCCTTGCCCAAACAGGCCCTTCTTTTAGACCGCAACCGAGTGGTAGAGGAGGAGGAAGAGGAGAAGGAAAAGGTGAAGTGATGGGTTTAGATATTGCCTTCTGGGTTTTGGCAGTGGTGAGCGTGGGTGCAGCCCTGGCGGTGGTATTAACGCGAGATATATTCCGCGCCGCCCTCTTCCTGGTACTCTGCTTCTTTACCGTAGCCGGGATATACATCACCCTTAGCGCCGATTTCCTCGCCGGAGCACAGGTGCTCATCTATGTAGGAGCGATCGGGGTGCTGATCATCTTCGCCATCATGCTGACCAGGGAGAGCCGGCGGGGCAGTCCCTCTGGGAGGTTACGGCTCCCCGCCTTATTCATAGGACTTTTATTCCTGGTAACCATGGTCTTTGTGGTGGTGAGCACCGATTGGTATGTCATCGCTGAGCTTCCCACCGAGCCCACCACTACGGCGATTGCGCAGGCCCTATTTAGTGGGGAGGATGGCTTTGTCCTTGCCTTTGAAATAGCGGCAGCGCTTCTCCTGGCAGCGATAATCGGTGCTATCGTATTGGTGAGGGAGAAATAAAAGATGGCTGTTGGCCTTGAACATTTCCTAATCCTTTCGGCGGTGCTTTTCGCTATCGGGCTCTACGGCGTTCTGGCGAAGCGAAACGCGGTGGTCATCCTGATGAGCATCGAGATCATGCTCACTGCGGTCAATATCACCATGGTGGCCTTCTCCCGATATAGCCATGTTATTTCCGGGCAGGTCTTTGTCATCTTCATTATGGTGGTCGCTGCTGCTGAGGCGGCGGTGGGCCTGGCGCTCATAATCGCTATTTATCGAAGCAGGAAGACGGTGGATGCGGAGAAGTTCGATCTGATGAAGTGGTAGTACAATGCCAACTGGAATGATTTTCGCCATAATACTGTTGCCCTTGTTCTCCTTTCTCGTTATTTCATTTGTATTGAGACCCTTCTTCAACAATCGTCCCCAGCTCAGCGCGTATACCACCATTTGTGCCATCGTAGGCTCTCTCATCCTTTCTATCTGGGCACTAATCGCAGTTAATGGAGCGGAGAATCATGTCCTGACCAGCACCAGCTACCAGTGGCTGGCTATCGGCGACACTGTAATCAATATAGGTATAACGATGGACTCGCTGGCAGCGATAATGGTAGTTACGGTTAGCACCATAAGCCTCCTGGTACAGATATACTCCATTGGCTACATGAAGGGAGACGGGGGATTTGCGCGTTACTTCGCCTTCATGTCGCTGTTCACCGCTTCGATGCTGGGGCTGGTACTGGCGGATAACCTGCTTTTCCTCTTCCTATTCTGGGAGGGGGTGGGGCTCTGCTCCTACCTGCTCATCGGCTTCTGGTTCCATAAACCCGAGGCGGCCAGGGCGGCGATGAAGGCCTTTGTGGTGACCCGCCTCGGCGACTTCGGCTTTCTGGTGGCAATCATCTTCCTCTATGTCAAAACCGGCACATTTGATATTGGGGAGCTTCATGAGCTCGCCCTTGCGGGGGTGTTAGGCGGTTCAACGCTCACCTTGGCGGCTATCGGCATATTCTCCGGGGCAGTGGGCAAGTCAGGTCAGTTCCCACTACATACCTGGCTCCCCGATGCCATGGAGGGCCCGACACCGGTCAGCGCCCTGATCCATGCTGCTACCATGGTCACCGCTGGTGTCTACTTAGTAGCACGTATGTTCCCAATGATCGCCTCCTCCGAGACGGCGATCACCGTAGTGGCCATTATCGGGGGCTTCACCGCAATATTCGCCGCCACGATGGGTCTGGTAGCAACCGATATTAAGCGCGTTCTGGCATACTCCACCATCAGCCAGCTCGGCTACATGATGCTGGGCCTAGGGGCAGTCGGGATAGGCTATGCCAGCGGTCATCTCGATGGGCATCATGCCCTAACGCTGGGGGTAGCGGTGGCAATCTTCCACCTGTTCACCCACGCCTTCTTCAAGTCACTCCTCTTTCTGGGTTCGGGGAGCACCAGCCATGCCACGGGAACCTTCGATATGAGAAAGATGGGCGGTCTCAGGAAAGTACAACCCTGGACATACGTCACCTTCGTCATAGGCTCATTGAGCCTTGCCGGCATCTGGCCGCTGGCGGGGTTCTGGAGTAAAGAGGGCATCCTGCATGAGGCACACGCGTATACTCCAGTTTTATTCTGGTTAGCGATGATCACCGTCTTCATGACCGCCTTCTATATGTTCCGCGCGGTATTCCTCACCTTCCACGGGGAGTACCGGGGTGGTAAGGAAGGCAGCCACAGCCATGGCCTGCACGAGTCGCCCAAGATCATAATCATCCCACTGGTTATCCTGGCTATATTTGCAGTGATTGCGGGGTGGCTGCCGGTTGGAGATTTCCTGGGGGCGGATGTCCACTTCAGCTTCTTTGGCGCCCTGACAAGCTGGCTAGCCTGGGCGTCGCTCAGTTTTGGAATCGCTGGTATCTTGCTGGCCTATATCATATACGTAAGGAAGTTACTGTCAGCGAAATCTATCGGGCAGAGCCTTGGCCCTGTCTATACTTTACTTATCCGCAAATACTTCTTCGATGAGCTTTACGAGAGGTTCTTCGTGATGAGATTCTTAGTGGACGGCATTTTCGCCGTCTTTCAATGGATCGATACCTACATTGTCGACGGTTCGGTGAACGGCATCGCTACGATCACAGTGGCGGGCGGGAAGGTTATGCGGAGGCTAGAAACGGGACAGCTACAGGTCTATGGACTGGCCATATTTATTGGCATCCTGGCAATCATAGCTTTCCTATTCATATTTAGCTAGAAAATAGGAGGAAAGGTTGGATTTTCCCTATCTATCGACAATCGTCTTCCTCCCCGTTATCGGGGCGATCGTTATCGCCCTGCTCCCCGGGGCTAACCCCAGGCGGATAAAGCTTGCCGCCGCTGCTTTCACCGCGGTATCTTTCTTCCTCTCTCTAGCCCTCTTCTCTATGTTCGACCGCTCGCTTGACGGGCCTCAGTTTGTGGAACAGTTGTCGTGGATCCCAGCGATCAATGTCCAGTACTTTATGGGCGTCGATGGGCTAAGCCTGCCCCTGGTACTCCTCACCACCTTTATCGGCTTCGTTGCAGTACTTGTATCGTGGAATATAAACCTCAGGGTCAGGGAATACTTCGCCTGGCTTCTGGTACTGGAAACGGGCATCCTAGGAGTGTTCTGCTCCCTGGACTTGATTCTGTTCTTTATTTTCTGGGAGGTGGAGCTGATACCGATGTATATGCTCATCTCCATCTGGGGCACGGGGAGGAAGGAGTACTCGGCGATTAAGTTCGTCCTCTATACCCTCTTCGGCAGCGCCTTCATGCTCGTCGGTATCCTGCTGCTCTATTTCCAGGCGGGAACCTTCGACATGATTGCGCTAGCGGGGATGGGTCTCGATTCCATCCTCAGCTCAATGATGGCAGCAGCGATATTCTTCCTCATTATCATTGCCTACGCGATCAAGCTGCCCATATTCCCGTTCCATACATGGCTCCCCGACGCCCATACCGATGCTCCCACCGCGGTGAGCGTGGTCCTCGCCGGGGTGCTCCTCAAGATGGGGGGCTATGGTATGATACGGGTTGCGGTGGGCATATTCCCTGAGACTGCGCATAGCTATGCGCCGCTCTTCGTTGTTGTAGCAGTTATCGGTGTGATTTACGGTGCGGCGATGACGCTGCGGCAGACAGATCTAAAGAAACTGATCGCTTACAGCAGCGTGAGCCATATGGGCTTTGTCCTGCTCGGCATTTTCGCCCTGTCGCAGGTGAGTATGACCGGTGCCGTGCTGCAGATGGTCAGCCATGGCATCATAACCGGCCTCCTATTTGCCATGGTTGGGCTGGTCTACAGCAAAACGCATGAACGGAGCATCCCCAGGCTTGGCGGGCTGGTGCGCCAGATGCCCGTAATCGCGGTGGTCTTCAGCATTGCTGGTCTCGCCGCTCTGGGGCTCCCCGGCACCAGCGGTTTCGCCGCCGAGGTAATAACATTCCTTGGCAGCTTCGGTAGCACCATGGTTCCCGGCATTCACATCTATACCATTCTGGCGATTACTGGGGTAGTGCTTGGTGCAGGGTACATCCTGTGGATGCTGCGGCGCGTGTTCTATGGCCCGCCAAGGGATGAATATAATGGTGTACCCGACGCTGACAAGCTGGAAAAGGTGTATATATTCGCCTTTGTCGCGGTGATCATGCTCATCGGCCTCTATCCGCGAATACTCACCGATATCATAAAAGTAGGCATCCAGACCATTACGGGGGGATTATAGTGGATGAAATTCGGCATCTATCCAAGGATAGTCGCCAGTATTATGAGTATGGGCATTCAGCCGATTCTAGGGGTGTTCTATGGATGAGATAATGGTAGCGGTTGGAGCCGTGATCGTTAATGAGGCGGGGCGAGTCCTGCTGGTGAAGCATGTACCAGAGAGGAATGGTTTCTGGCAGGGGAAATGGATCTGTCCTGGAGGTAAATTAGAATTGGGGGAGAGCATGGAGCAAGGGGTCGCCAGGGAGATAATGGAAGAAACCAATCTCCAGATACGTCTCATCACCCCACTCACTCCCTTCGAGCGGATCGTGAAATCGGATGGCAAGACGACGCTTCACGTTATCTATATCGACTTTTTGGCGCAGTTGGTGAGCGGTGAGTTCCGACCGGGTAGCGACGTGGGTGAAGGCATCTGGGTTTCCCGAGAAGACCTCCCCAAGATATGGGATGAGCTTCACCAGGATACCCAGAAGCTACTAAATTTAGCGGAGGTTTTTCGTACTATTCGGTAGGCTCTACTCATTGGGGTCTGTATTTATGGAGCATAGCTAAGGGTTCATTCTGACGTAACGTAGAGTTCGAAAAAGGAGCGAGAGTTGGATCTTTATCTTCTGTCACCTGAGATAAGCCTCTTGGCCCTGGCTCTGGTGGTCATTCTCCTGGACCTGTTCATCGGGCGAAAGTGGATCCTGGGGTGGGTGAGCATTATCGGGCTCATCGTGCCCGTCATCTTCACCTTATCCCTGTGGGGTAGAAATGAGACCTCCTTCGGCGGCGCGTTGGCTGTTGACCATTTCTCACTCTTCTTCCACCTCTTTTTCCTGGGGGTAGCGGCACTGGTGCTCCTCTCTTCCACCGAGTTTGCCCGCAAGTTCGCCGCCTTTCGCGCGGAATACTATGCCCTGATTCTCTTGGCCGCTACGGGGATGATGCTGTTGGCATCCACTAGGGAGCTGATCTCCATCTTCGTCGCTTTAGAGTTAACGGGGATCTCTCTTTATGTCCTAACCGGCTTTCTCAAGGACCCTAAGTCCAGCGAGGCGGGATTGAAATACCTGCTCCTCGGTGCGGTGGCCAGCGCAGTGTTTCTCTATGGCATGGCGCTGGTTTTCGGGCTTACCGGCACCACCTATCTTGAGGGAATCGCCGCAGCTATTTCTGCTGAGGGGCTGTTGGGTAGTCCGGCGCTCCTCATGGGCATAGTGTTACTGGTGGCCGGATTTGGCTTCAAGATCGCCGCTGTCCCCTTCCAGATGTGGGTCCCCGATGTTTATGAAGGGGCACCGACACCCATTACCGCTTATCTCTCCGTAGCCAGTAAGGCGGCGGGCTTTGCGGTAATATTAAGGGTTTTCTATGAGGCCCTGGGACCGGCAAGCCTGGACTGGGGTATGATCTTCGCGGTGCTCGCCGCCATCACTATGACCGTGGGCAATATAGTCGCCATCGCCCAGAAAAACATCAAGCGCATGCTGGGATACTCTAGCATCGCCATGGCAGGCTACCTGATGATAGGGCTGGCGGCGGTTACCACCGAGGCCAGCAGCGCATTAATCTTCTTCCTGGCATGCTACGCCCTCACCAATCTAGGAGCATTTATCGCCATCATTGCCATCTCCAACAAGATCAATAGCGATGAGATCTCCGACTACTCTGGAATGGTGCGGCGCGCACCGTTATACGCCTTGGCCCTAGCGCTCTGCCTAATCTCACTTACCGGTATCCCGCCCACAGCCGGGTTCATGGCCAAGATTTACATATTCAGCGCTGGCGTAAACGCCGAGCTGCTATGGCTGGTTATCATCGCCGTGATTAACTCGGTGATCTCCGCATACTACTATTTGAGGGTAGTGCGTGTGATGTTTCTGGGAGAGCCGCTATCGAAGGAGGGTGTGCATGCCTCAAGTGGGCTCCGCGTTGCACTCTCCATCTCCTGCCTCGGGGTGTTGTTGCTCGGTATTTACCCCTGGATGCTGCTGAAATTTGCAGAGACAGCCGCTAGTATCTTTCTCCCTTGACAGCACTTTTAAGCAATGATAGACTTCCCACTGCAACTTAGCCTTTGAGTCTTTGTTGATTTGATTAGGTTTTGAGAGGACTCTTGAAGAGGGTAGGGATTCTCTATCACCCAAAAATCGCTGCTGCTAAGGCTTTTGCCGAGGAGCTGGCCGGCTATTTGCCCTCCCTGAATGCGGTTGTTTGGCTTTGTTCTGCCTGGGATGAGGAGGATGCCAGGACTCAGGTTGGGAGTACGGAACTGATCATTAGCGTTGGTGGCGATGGCACCATATTGCGGGCGGCGCGCGCTGTGGCCCCTCAGTCAATTCCCATTGTGGGGATAAATCTGGGTAGGCTCGGGTTTATGACCGAGCTGAGTATCGAGGAGGCTCGCGATAAGCTTGCTGCCTTATTAGCAGGAGAGGGTTGGGTTGACGAACGTGCTATGCTTCAGGCGGAACTGGCAGGCAAACGGACCTATCATGCCTTGAACGACGTCGTCTTGGGACGAGGCACCGTATCCAGGGTTATTTATGTAGAAACTACTATCGATGGTACTCCTTTGACCACCTATAAAGCGGATGGCGTGATTATCGCTACCGCAACTGGGAGCACGGGTTACTCACTGGCCGCTGGTGGCCCCATACTTTATCCCCAGTCCAGGGAGATCCTATTAAACCCCATTTCCCCCCACCTTACCTTCGCCAATGCCCTGGTGCTTCCACCCACCGCCATTGTGGAGCTGAGGGTGCGCACCGACCACCAGGCGATGCTGAGCATCGATGGGCAGATTAACCTGGCGCTGGAGAGTGGGGACACTATTAGAGTCAGCCTCAGCCCTCATGCAGCCCGCTTTCTGAGAGCACAGCCTCCAGCCTTCTTCTACAGCACCTTAATGGAGAGGCTGGTGTCAAAATGAAGGCTGAAAAGTCGCGCATTAATGACATAGCTCAAATTCACAAGCTGGTCAACTACTTTGCCGATAAGGGAGAGATGTTACCCCGCGCCCTGAGCGAACTCTATGAGAACATGCGGGACTTTTTCGTGGTCCGCCATGGCGAGCAATTAGTTGCCTGTGCCGCGCTTCATGTATTCTGGTCCGATCTCGCCGAGATCCGGGCTGTGTCAGTAGCTGAGGAGATGCAGGACCAGGGGGCCGGTGCCTTGGTAATTCAGGCCTGCCTTGAAGAGGCGAGGGGTATGGGCATCGAAACCATCTTCTGTCTCACCTATATGCCCGATTTCTTTGAGCAGTTTGGATTTCGCCAGGTGGATAAAATGGAACTGCCGCGCAAGATCTGGGGAGAGTGTTTGCGTTGTCCCAAGTTCCCTGACTGCGATGAGGTGGCACTAATATATAAGCCGGAATCTTCACGCTGATGGAGGAGCGAACCTTAGAGAGCAGGCAAATATATGAGGGGCGTCAGGTGAACCTTCGCGTCGATAAGGTGGTGCTGCCTGGGGGCAGGGAGACCGAGAGGGAGGTGGTGGAGCATCCAGATTGCGTTGCCATTGTGGCAATCGACGCGGAGGATAATGTGATCCTGGTGCGCCAGTTTCGCCACGCGGTGGCGCGGGAGCTTCTAGAGATACCTGCCGGTGGCATTGAACCCGGTGAGGAGCCTCTCCAGGGTGCCCTCAGGGAGCTTGAGGAGGAAATCGGGTATGTCGCCGGGAGGATGGAGCGGCTTGGCGGGTTCTACAGTAGCCCGGGATACTCCACTGAGTTTCTGCACCTCTTCCTCGCCACCGAGCTTGAGCCTAGCCCGAGCCGGGCCCAGGAGGATGAGATTATCGAGGTGGTACCTATCCCTTTGAAACAGGTTCGTAGCCTGATTACATCTGGTGAGCTCCGGGATGCCAAGAGCATCGCCGGCCTTTTCGCCCTATCTCTGCACCTGGGGAAGAGCGAAGTATGAGGATTTGCCTCCTTTGCAATAGGGGGAATATGTACAGTGGGGGTCAGGGGGTTTACCTATATTACCTGTCCCGAGAGCTCCAAAAATTGGGGCACGAGGTTCATGTAATCGTCGGTCCTCCTTATCCCAATATTGCTGAGGGGATTACAGAACACCGGGTAGAAAACCTGAACCTGTTTGAGTTCGGATTCCCCAAGAAAGATCCCTTCCAGGTTTTCACCCCGCTCAACCTCTACGAGTTGGCGGCGATCAGGCTGGGGATGTTCCCCGAGATGTTCTCATTCAGCTTCAGGGCCTACCAGAAATTACGCCAGCTCCTCCGCCATTACCGCTTCGACATCATTCATGACAATCAGACCCTGGGCTATGGCATACTGCTGATGAAGTCCTTTAAAATCCCCATCGTGGCCACAGTGCACCACCCCCTGCCCATCGATAGAAAGACCGATATTACTTATATAGACAGGGCGTGGGAGAGATTCGGCCGGATAATGTTCTATCCATTCGTAATGCAGCACCTGGTGACCAGGAGGATGGATCGGGTGATCACAGTCTCAGAGAGCGCTGCGGAGGAGACCAGGAACGCCTTCAAGGTTCCTCGGGAAAAGATAAGGGTGGTTCACAATGGCATCGATACCAGGATGTTTCGGGGGTTGGATAGCAAGCGGAAGGAGCCAGGTCGCCTCCTCGTCGTCGCCAACACCCAGGATCGCAAAAAGGGGGTCATATACCTGCTTCACGCCCTTCAGCTACTTCGTGAAGAGATGGACGTGAAACTAACTATAGTAGACCGTGGGGCCCCTGATAACGAGTATACCCCGGTTCTGGTGGAGAGATTCGGGCTTGATGGCAGCGTCGAATTTACCGGGAGGGTGTGTGTGGAGGAGCTGGTTGGGTGCTACGCCAGGGCCGAGGTAGCGGTGGTTCCCTCCTTGTATGAGGGCTTTTGTCTTCCCGCCGCGGAAGCGATGGCCTGTGGCCTTCCTGTGGTCGCCACCACAGCCGGAGCGCTCCCTGAGGTGGTAGAGGATGGGAAGTGCGGCATTTTGGTGCCGCCACGAGATCACTATGCCCTGGCCGGGGCGCTCAAGCGCCTTCTTTCCGACGGGCCCTTGCGCCAGGCGATGGGGGAAGAGGGGAGGGAAAGGGTGGAACGGCACTTCACCTGGGAAGAGGCAGCACGGAAGACCCTGGCGGTATATCGGGAGGTACTTTAGTGCTTACCGTTAACTTCAACCTTTTCGAGATAAGAGACGGCGACAGGTTTTTAGATGTGGGCTGCGGTGAAGGGAGGCACAGCTACGAAGCATACCGCCTGAACAATGGCAGTGGCGTGACATGCGCCATGGACCTAGATGATTTGTGCCTCAGGAAGACCAAATATGTACTGGACCATATGGATCAACAGAGCGGGTCTAATGGGAACCGGAATGTGCTGTGTGGCGACGCCTTGAATCTGCCCTTCAAAGACGCCTCCTTCGATAAGATTCTCTGCGCTGAGGTCATGGAACACGTTGATGATCCCGATCAGGGTATTGAGGAGATAGTGCGAGTACTCAAGCCGGGGGGGCTGCTGGCGGTCACGGTGCCCACCTATGTGCCCGAAAAGACCTGCTGGATACTGGATTCAGACTACTACAACCATCCTGGTGGGCACGTTAGGATATTCACCGCACAGGGGCTGGTGAAGATGCTGCGTCGCCATAACCTGAGAGTTTACGCCATCCGCTATGAGCATGCCTTCCATTCTATCTACTGGACACTGCGCTGCATCTTCGGGCTTAAGAATGAGGAGGCCAGGGTTCCCGCGATTTATTTAAGGTTCCTGGAGATGCAGATAGTTACTAAATCCAGGTTTGTTTCGTGGGTGGAACGCATCTTAAACTTCTTCTTTCCTAAGAGCATAGTCATCTATACCAGAAAGATTTAGTATAACAGGAGGAGATAGGGGTGAAAATATGTCTCCTGTGCTATCGGGGGAATAAATACTGTGGCGGGCAGGGGATTTACCTCTATTACCTGTCTCGCGAGCTTCGCCGGCTGGGTCATGAGGTTGACATAATCGTCGGCCCACCCTATCCCGATGTTCCTGAAGGAGTCAGGGTGCACTATCTGGAAAGCCTGAACCTCTACGATCGCAGGCATGATGGGAAAAGCCCCCTGTTCCATGAAAAACCATTCCACTTGCTGACCCCGTTTAACATCTGCGAGTTCGCCGGGAATAAGCTGGGCATGTTCCCAGAAATGCTCACCTTCAGCCTTAAAGCCCATCTCAAGATAAGGGAGCTTCTCTCCACGCATCGCTACGATGTCATTCACGATAACCAATGCCTGGCCTATGGGCTGCTGCTGATTAAGACTCTGCAGATTCCAGTAATCGCCACCATTCATCACCCCCTGCCCATTGATACTAGGGCTAACCTTGCCCAGGAAACAAGCGTTTGGAAGAAGCTCAGGCAGCTCCTTCTCTATCCCCCGCTGATGCAGGGGATTGTCGCCCGACACCTGGATATGGTCATCACGGACTCGAATAGCTCGGCGCTTGAGGTTAGCCAGGAATTCAAGATACCTGAGCACAAAATAAGGATGGTTTACCCCGGCATCGATACCGATTTGTTCCGAAATGTGGATGGGCTTGGTGTGGCGTTGGAAAGTGGGTTGGGCCGCCTCATCGTGGTCGGCAGAACGAGCGACCGCAAGAAGGGCATCCTTTTCCTACTTCAGGCGTTGCGGCTACTGAAGAGGGATAATGTAGCACTGAAATTGACTCTTGTGGACGAAGTGAACCACGGTGATGGCTTCGCCCTCGACTTGATCAGGAAGTATGGGCTTGAGGATTTGGTTACCTTTACCGGGAGGGTGACCACGGAGGAGCTGGTGAGAGAGTATTCCGCAGCCCAGATCGCCATCACCCCCTCAGTTTACGAAGGGTTTGGTCTTCCCGCCGCGGAGGCTATGGCCTGCGAGGTTCCGGTGATCGCTGCCAGGGCAGGGGCGCTCCCTGAGGTGGTGGAGGATGGGAAAAGCGGTATTCTGGTGCCCCCGCAAGATCCTCATGCTCTGGCTAAGGCAATCAAGCGGCTCCTGGATGATGAACCGTTGCGCCGCAGGCTGGGTGGTGAGGGGAGGAGGAGGGTGACACGGTGCTTCTCCTGGGAGCAGACCGCAAGACAGATTATCGATGTATATGAAGAGGTCCGCAGGCCTGATCGCCCCTTGGGGTAAGCTTGATAATGATTACATCGCTCAGCGAAGGGAGCCGGCAGGCGATCTTATCGAGCAATGCCAGGATGGCTGACGAGGTCCAACGGGGCAGCAGGGAGAGAAACTTTCCCCAGTAAGGGGCAGTCCAGAGCATGGACATGCCTCTTATTTTTTCTATCTCGAAATCATCCGCAACCGTCTTTTTCAGTATCGGGCAGTCGAACCTGTAGTTGTGGTCGGAAGGAGGTATCCAGGGATGGATGTCACCCTGTTTGCGGTAAAGCCTTTTAACGATGAGGAACCAGTTCCTCCCCAGCCGGCAGCTAAGGCTTTCGAAGTTGGCGATAGCAATTATTGCGGCGCCCTCCGGCTTAAGCGCCTGAGACATATCCGCCATCGTTTTTAGCGGATCGGCGAAGTGGTCCAAGGCACCTTTGCATATGATCTTATCCAGAGAGCGCTTTTTAAAGGGAAGCGCCTCGCCGATCCCGCGCACCAGGGCGACCTCGCTGTCGCTGAGATGGCTTTTAGCCGCCCTCATCATCTTATCAGAGCAGTCGATACCTATTGCCTTGACACCCTGTTTGCCTAGCTCCAGGACATCCGCTGCCCGGCCACATCCGACATCCAGGACTCTCTCCCCGCTATGGGGAGCAATCATTTCCTGGATTATCTCAGCCATCCTGTCAAAGATAAAGGCGGTATCGGGGTGGACCGTTTCCGGGACGACCCCCTCATCGCCCCACTCCAGGTCAACCTTCAGCTCCATTTGTCCTCCAGATAAGGCTTCATAACAGGCTGAGTTTCTTCATAAAAGGTACCCCGCCATTCAGATGCCAGCATAAAATCATACTACCAAATAGATGCCAGGGGCATAATTATTAGAGCAATTATTATTGCAAGGAACAACAACATCATAATGACACGGGCAACCCTATTCTTGCGGGCCCCTCTAAAGTTCGTCACCTTTTGTCTCTCCCGCTTTTCTTCGGTACTTGGCCATCCCCTCCTCATATAAATCCCCCCCGCGGGCATCGTTCACTACAGTGGCGGGGAAGTCCTCTACTTCAAGGCGCATGATCGCCTCAGCCCCCAGATCCTCGTAGGCCACCACCTCCGCCTTCTTTATCGACCTGGCGATGAGGGCACCAGCCCCCCCGATGGCAGCGAAGTAAACCGCTTTGTGCTTCTCAATGGCCTGCTTTACCTCCGGGGAGCGGCTGCCCTTTCCGATCATCCCCTTGAGCCCTGAGGCGATGAGGCCAGGGGAATACGTGTCCATGCGCCCGCTGGTGGTGGGTCCCGCAGCACCGATAACCTGCCCCGGCTTTGCCGGGGAGGGACCCATATAATAAATGGTCTGACCGCGGAAGTCGAAGGGCGGCTCCTCGCCGCGATCTAGAGCTTCAGTGAGCCTCTTATGGGCGGCATCACGAGCGGTAAAGATGACCCCACTGATGAGGACCTGGTCCCCGGCCAGGAGATCCTCTATAACATCAGCGCTTATTGGCGATGTGATCTTCTGCATTAAATCCTCCAGTTAGATTAAACTTCAGCTCGATCCCATGGTTATTTTACAGTGAACTCGGGTACAGCTATTTTTGGCCTGCTCTCTGCTAGGGGCTGAGCTATGGAGGCAGGTTTCTTCTTCTTTCTTAGCCGTAGGCTGTCGAAAATCATGGCTCTCTTAAGAAGTTGTATAGCCAGTGCAGGATCAACCCCTTTGGGACAAGCCTCTGAGCAAGCACCAGCGAGATGGCAAAGCCAGACCCCATGACGAGAGTCGGCCTGGTGAAATCTTTCTTCGACTCCTGCGTCCCGGCGGTCAGTACAATACCTGTAGGCTTGGCCTAGTGGCTGGGGGCCCAGAAAGAGGGCGTCCGTGGCCACAGTGGGACAGGCTGCCATACATAGTCCACATTTCACGCAATATGCAAACTGTACATATCCCTCCAGTTCCTGGCCAGATTGCAAGAATTCAGCTGTTGGTTCCTCAGCCTCTTCTGTGTCTGAACTAACTACATAAGGCTTTATGGACTTATGCTTTTCAAAGAGGGAGTCGAGATCAGCCACCAAATCCCTAATAATAGGAAAGTTGGGCAAAGACCTCACTTCTATTCTATCCGTGCCCAGTTCCTCAACCGGGGTATGACAGGCTAGCATAGGAAAATTATTGATGAGCATGCCACAGGACCCACAGATGCCCATGCGACATGAGCTGCGAAATGAAAGTGTGTTATCCATATTTTCCTTAATGTAGATGAGACCATCCAGCACTGTCATCCCCTGGCGCAACGGAATGGTAAACTCCTGTATATAGGATTTCTTATCTTTACCCGGAAGATACCTCTGGACCTTTAAGGTTAACTCTTGCATACGTTGCTCCTCAGCCCCTGTTATATTGAATTTCTCAAGTTTCAGGAAAAACCTAAAAAGCACTTATGGGTATATAGGCCGCATAGCCAAAAATCGCTATTCCTGCAGTCACCAACGTCCAGTCAACGACCTTGGCTGGAAGCCTGGGGATAGACTCTATAATGATCGTTCGCAATCCATGGAGCCCGTGGTACAGTCCGAAGATAAGGACAAGGACATAAAATGCAAGCCAGAAGGAACTGGACGCTCTCTCGGCAATCGATTCCCAGGTCGTGGGCTCACCGCCGCTCAGATGAGAGACTATTAGATGCGTACCTACAAGGAAGAAGAGCCCTATGCCGGTAATATATTGTAAAATCTTCAAACGAGTCTCACTCATATCGGTCTCCTATATCACAAACGCGACTAGGACATATATTGCCAGCGCCACTATCAAAGCTAACATCACCCACACAATGGGGCGCCTGCGGCGCATGGAATCAACATAGGGATATACTGGTGGCTTGGGCTTCCCCAGGGTGTACCCCAGGTGCTGTAACATGAGTCTACCGCCATTCAGAGCATGGAAGATGAAGGCTACTGCAACCAGATACTCACCCACTTTGAACCCGGACATCCCGAAGACTGACATGAGGTCTTCCCAGCTCTCGACACCCCCCAGGCGAAAGCCGTTCATCGCCAGGTGCAGAGTTATATAGAGCAGCAAACCAAGCCCAGTCAATCTGTGTAGAGTATAGAGATAGCGCTCTATAGTATAGCGCCCTGCCCATGCCCAACCTTTGATGCCCAACCGATTTGGCAAATGCCTGCTCTGGCTGCCTGTAGCCTTCACTTCCATCAGTATTTCCTCTCAACCGGCTGCCACATGGTGACACTCACCGGGATATAGTCCAATCGCGGCCCCTCAGGGGTATAACGGGCCAGGGTGTGCTTACCCCAGTTGACGTCATCCCGCTCTGTAAAGTCTCGCCTTGAATGTGCGCCCCTGGATTCAGTGCGTGCCAAGCCGCCGGCCACGATTACCTCCGCCAGATCAATTAAGTTAATCGCCTCCAGAACGGCGAGAAGGTTGGTATTATATATACGACTTTCGTCTTCGACCTTTACATGTTCGATTCTGCCCTTGAGCTCCCTCACCTTTTTCAGGGCCTCTTCCATATCCGGGCCGTTTCGATATACGGCCGCGTTGTGGTCCAGCGTCCGTTGCAATTCTGTTCGGATGATATAGACATCCTCGCTTCCATCGCCACGCCCGATACGCTCAAACAGGCGCTTCTCCTCCTCCTGAACCTTCTGCTGAGGGGCAGGGGGAAGAGACTTCTGACCCATAGCATATCGTGCTGCCTTCTCCCCTGTAATCCTACCCCAGACCAGGCACTCCGCCGTCGAATTGGCACCCAGGCGATTTGCCCCGTGTAAGGATCCACAGGCTGCCTCTCCCGCCGCCCAAATGCCCTCCACCGGCGTTGCCCCGTCGATATTGGTATGGATGCCTCCCATAAAATAGTGAGCCGCCGGCCGGATCGGTATGGGCTGCTCTATGGGATCGATAAAGGCAAACTTGATGGCAACCTCCCTGATCAGGGGCAGCCGCTCATTTATCCTTTGTGCCCCCAGGTGGCGCAGGTCCAGGTGCATATAGTCCAGGCCATCCGGCCCTTCAAAGCCCCTGCCCTCCAAGATCTCGGTTGTCTCGGCGCGGGAGACGATATCCCTGGGCGCAGTTTCCATCTTGGAAGGCGCATACCGCTCCATGAATCTCTCACCCTTATTGTTGATCAGGTATCCACCCTCGCCTCTCGCTGCCTCGGTGATGAGGATACCTGATGGTATCAACCCAGTGGGGTGAAACTGCACAAACTCCATATCCTTTAGCGGCGTACCAGCTCTGTAAGCCATAGCCATGCCGTCTCCGGTAGCGGTAAGCGAATAGGTGGTAAATCCAAACATGCGGCAGGCCCCACCGGCAGCTATGACCAGGGCTTTACCTCTTATCAGGAAAAATTCTCCGGTAGTCAGGTCCCAGGCCGTTAGGCCCTGGAAGACGCCATTATCCATCAAGATAGACGTAACGTAGCATTCATCGTAGCGGGTGACGTGCGCGTACTTCTGTAGCGTATCGTACAGGGTGTGCATCTCAAAGAAGCCGGTCTTGTCTTCGGCGAAGGTAGCCCTGTCGAAGCTATGTCCTCCAAACGGTCTCTGGTTTATACGGCCGTCAGGACGTCTCGACCAGGGAATACCCCAGTGATCTAGCTGGAGGATCTCTTTTGGACACTCTTCTACGAAAAGCTTTACCACATCCTGATCAGCCAGGAAGTCACTGCCCCTTACCGTGTCCCAGGCATGAAGCTCGAAGCTGTCGCCCTCTTCCGGGTGCATGACCGCAGCGGTGCCACCCTCGGCGCAGACAGAATGCGAACGCATTAGCTGGACCCTGGAGATAATGGCTATATCTAGCTCGTCATTGCTCACCCTGGCAGCTTCAACTGCTGCCCTCAAACCTGCCAGACCAGAGCCCAGGATCAATACATCATGATCGGCTTCCATCTCTGCCCTTCCTTAATCGCTAGAGGTGATGCGGGACAAGGTTCGCTTTTACAGCACCGCCTCTTTATGCCGGGCGGCGTGGCATTGCAGGTTCACCGCTACCGGGAGCATGGCGATATGCGTCGGGAAGACCTCAGCGTGCACCGCCAAGGCGGTGGTTCTGCCACCGAAGCCCTCCGGTCCAATGCCCAGGCTATTGACGTGCTCCAGTATTTCCCTTTCCAGCTCCGCTACCTCGGGGTCCGGATTTGGCTCTCCAACGCGGCGCAGTAGCGCCTTTTTCGCCAGTATCATTGCCTTATCTGCCATCCCGCCTATTCCTACGCCGACGATGAGCGGGGGGCAGGGGTTGGAGCCTGCCTCTGCCACCGAATTGACCACGAAGTCGATAACCCCCTGGCGACCCTTAGCCGGGGTAAGCATATGGAGACGGCTCATATTCTCGCTACCGCCGCCCTTGGGCATCACCGTGATCTTCAGCCGGTTGCCTGGCACCATGTCTAGGTGGATCATAGCAGGTGTGTTATCCTTAGTATTCACCCTTGCCGAGAAAGGCTGGCCTACTATTGATTTTCTGAGGTAGCCCTCTTTGTAACCCTGGCGTACCCCCTCTTGCACTGCGGTATAAAGGTCGCCACCGATAATATGGGCATCCTGACCCACCTCGAGAAAGACCACCGCGGTACCACAGTCCTGGCAGATGGGAATTCTTTCATTCGTGGCGATACTGTCATTCTCCAGTATCTGATCCAAGACCTGTTGCCCTAAGGGAGATTCCTCTTTCCCCCTGGCTTGCTTCAGCGAGTCTAAAACATCCGCGCCGAGGTCAAAATTTGCCTCCTGACAGAGGCGTGCCACGGTATTGGCAATGTCCGTAACCGATATCTCTCTCATCGTCACTCCAGTTTCATAATAGCTACCAGCTCCTTCACCGCCTCCGCCGAGCGCTTAAGAGCTGCACTCTCCTCCTCGGTTAGCTTCAGCTCGATTATCTGCTCGATCCCGCTGGTCCCCAGCTTTACCGGAACACCGACAAATGCCCCAGTGATGCCATATTCGCCCTCGAGGTAGGCAGCGCACGGGAGGATTTTCTTCTTATCGAAGATTATGGCTTCCACCATCTGGACCGTTGCTGCAGAGGGGGCATAGTAAGCGCTGCCCGTCTTGAGGAGGCCCACGATCTCAGCGCCGCCCTTTACAGTGCGTTCCACGATAGCGTCCACTCTATCCTTAGGCAGAAGTTCGGTCATAGGGATGCCACCAACGGTAGTCAGTCGGGGGATTGCCACCATAGTATCGCCGTGCCCACCAAGGAGGCAGGCAGCGACATCGTCAACCGATACACCGAGCTCCATTGCGATAAATGTCCTGAACCTGGAGGAATCGAGGATTCCGGACTGCCCTATAACGCGATTCTTAGGGAACTTGCTCACGTGAAGCGCCAGCTGCGTCATGGCATCCAGCGGGTTGGTGACCATGATAATGATGCAGTTAGGTGAATGCTTCACCACGTTCTCGGTAACTTCCTTGATGATTTTCATATTGGTGAGGATGAGGTCATCGCGGCTCAT
>SOIC01000112.1 GCA_004377275.1 Dehalococcoidia bacterium | reverse complement strand
TACTCCTCGCTCCAGGCCTCCTCCCCGATGAGGGGGACGAAGCGGCAATGGGTCAAATTCTTGACCGCTATCCGATCCTTCTTCCTGACCACCTGCAAGAGGTCCTGCTCCCAGCGGGAGCCCACCGGGATCACCAACCTACCGCCCACAATGAGCTGCTCCAGAAGCCCCTGGGGAATCCTTGGCGCAGCGGCGGTTACCATAATTGCGTCATAGGGTGCCGCAGCAGGCCAGCCCAGGGTTCTTGTGGCAAGATGAACCTCGATATTAGTATAGCTCAACTTCTTCAGGGTGCGCCTCGCTGTCTGGGCAAGCTCTTGCAGTCGTTCCACAGTAATTACCTGGCGCGCCAGCTCGGCAAGGATCGCTGCCTGATACCCGCTCCCCGTGCCCAGCTCCAGAACCTTCTCCGTCCCGGTGAGAACCAGCGCCTGGGTCATCAGTGCCACTATGAAGGGCTGGGAGATGGTTTGATCCTCCCCGATAGGCAAGGGTCTATCATCATAGGCGAAGCGGCGACTTAAGCTGGGCACGAAAAGCTCCCGCCGCACCCGCGCCATCGCGTCGAGCACCCGCTCATCATCGATCTCGCGACGCAGGTGTTCGATTAGCTTCTCGCGATCCTTTTCCAGACCCAGCATCGACCTGAGCTTCACTGTCCTCATCCCGAAATCTACCACAAACGCACCATGACATCAAGGTTGATAGCAAGCCGCGGAGTGGATATAATCAGTCTGATTGATGAGAGCCGAGGAAAGGAGGGGTAAAATGGCGAAGTTGACCGAGGAGATGAAGGCCATGGTGGGCAGCCAGCAGGCGTTTGTCGCCACCGCCAGCCCCGATGGGGTGCCCAACATTGGCACCAAGGGCAGCACCTATGTGCTGGACGATGAGCACATCGTGTTCTACGAAATGATGGGCGGACGCACCTGGGAAAACCTGCAGAAGAATCCCAAGGTGGCTATCGCTGTGGCGGACAGGAGCGCACTGCAAGGCTACCGCTTTGTGGGCACGGCGGAGTTCATAACCGAGGGAGAACTCTACGAGGGTGCCAAGAAGCTGGCGGAGATGCTTAAATCTACGACTCCACCAAAGGCGGCGGTAAAGGTTAAGGTGGAGGAGATCTATAACCTGGGCATGGGCGGGCTGAAGGTAGCCTGAGACAGGACCCGGTGCCGGGGGTAGGGGATGAGAGCAAAGTATTACATCGGGACAAGCGGCTGGGTCTACCCCCACTGGCGGGATATTTTCTATCCGCCAAAGCTACCCCAGTCAAAGTGGCTGGAGTTTTACACCGGGCATTTCTCCACGGTGGAGCTCAATAACAGCTTCTACCGCCTGCCCTCAGAGCAGGCCTTTTCGAACTGGCGCGCTACCTCGCCAGAGGGCTTCCGCTACGCTGTCAAGGTAAGCCGCTTCATCACTCATATCAAGAGGCTGAAGGACGTCGCGGAGCCGATAGAGACCTTTCTTCAGCGGGCGCGACATCTTAATGAAAAGCTGGGCCCGCTTCTCTATCAGCTCCCGCCGAACATGCACCGCAACGATGAGCGGTTGGAAAGCTTCCTCCAGCTTTTACCGAAGGGGCTTCGCCATGTCATCGAGTTTCGCCACCAGTCCTGGCTCGATGAAGAGGTGTTCGACATATTGCGGCGCCACAATATAGGCTTTTGCGTCTTTGATATGCCGGGTCTTCCCTGCCCACTTTTAACGACGGCGGATTTCGCTTACATCCGCTTTCACGGCTCAACCGGGCTCTACTTTAGCCGCTACTCCGATGAGGAACTGGAGGAATGGGCGGGGAGGATTTCGCGGCTGGCGAAGGACTTGGATACAGTCTACATCTACTTCAACAACGATGCCGAGGGCTTTGCTATAAAGAATGCGCAGACGATGGCAGAGCGTCTCCAAAGCCTGTAGTGCCTCAAATTAGCAGGCAGAGGATAGATGAGTATTCTTCCCTACAAAGATTATGCCTGTCCGATTGATGAAGCATTTCACCCAAGCTTTCAGGATCAGCGTTTGAGTCTCAACTTCAATGCTATTTTAAGGCAGCGAGAATTGCCGTTGACGGCGAATGTATTGCCTGAGATAATGCATGCGGAGCAGACATATGAATTGGCAAACTAGAGTGACCGAACTGTTGGGCAGCAAATACCCCATAATCCAGGGGGCCTTCGGTGGGTTTGGCACCTCAGCCCTGGCCGCCCCCGTTTCCCAAGCAGGGGGATTTGGCATCATCACCGCCAGCGCCTGGCGCACTCCAGAAAGGCTGAGGGAGGACATCAAGAAGGCACGCTCTATGACTGATAAGCCCTTCGGGGTCAACCTCTCAGTGGGGCTTTGCCCCCACATCGACGAGATGCGGGAGGTGTCAATCGAGGAGAGGGTGCCAGTGATCTTCACATCTGCATACCGCGCCGATAACCACGGCAAGCGTATACACGAGGCCGGACTGAAGTGGGTGCACAAGGTGGCCGCTGTTCAGCATGCCCTGGCCGCCGAGCGCCAGGGAGCCGATGCCGTTGTCATCGTGGGCCTGGAGGGCACCGCCTTCAAGAGCATTTTCCAGTTACCCACCTTGATCAGCATCACTACCGCTGCCATGCAGATTAAGGTGCCACTTATCGCTGCCGGCGGCATTGGCGACGCCCGTGGCTTCCTCGCCGCCCTGTCCATGGGAGCAGAGGGCATCTACATGGGCACCCGCTTCCTGGCTACCGAGGAGTGCCCCATCTCAAAGCGTTACAAGCAGAAGCTGGTTAAGTCTCAACCCTGGGATAAGGAATACCGCGAGCGCGCCCTGACCCTGCCGACGCCCGAGGACTACGAAAAGATAATAGGGGAAAGGGGCAATATGCCCATGGACCAGTGGCTTCAACACCTGGAACAGGTAATGTTCAAGCAATCCGAGGTCGGTGAAATAGATTGGGAGAGCGATTTTGATCTTGATTTGATCCTGAGGATAGCGGGTGGCTCGCTGGCGGTGGGGGTCATCGACAGGGTGATGAGTGTCAAGGAGCTAATCGATACCATCATCCGGGATGCCGAACGTATGCGGAGTTCTCGGGTCAGCTAAGTAAATTTCAAAGGAGGTTTGTTATCATGGCTGAGCTAGCGGACCAAGAAACTATGATCAGAGTCATGATGGACATCGAGGCGATTAAAAAGTTAAAACACAAATTTTATCGTTGCCTTGACAACAAACTGTGGGATGATATAACGGAATGTCTCACTGAAAACGTGACAGCAAGTTTTTACGGCGGAAAGTTCAAATTCGAAGGTGTAGATGCACTAATGCGGTTCCTCAAAGAAGGGCTAATCCCTGCCCGTATCAGTGTTCACCATGGCCATCACCCTGAGATTGAAATAACGGGTGATACAACCGCCACGGGTATATGGTCGGTACAAACCTATGTGATTGACCGGCAGGCGAATATATCGCTGAGTGGAATGAGCCTCTTTCATGATGAATATGTAAAAGAGGAGGGAGAGTGGAAGATAAAATCTACAGCTTGTGGCCGCATCTATGAGGAAGTTTGGGACAGGGGAGAGATTAAGAGCCTGAAGCTGACACAAGCTAAAGAATTTGAATCGCCTGATGGTCAATGTAGGGGCTGAAGCAGTCGTAGTGATTTATTCGAAAGGAGGTTTGTTATCATGGCTGAGCTAGCAGACCTGGAAACACAGATTAGAGTTTTAGGGGATATTGAGGCGATCAAGAAGCTCAAAGCTAAATATTGGCGCTGCATTGACAAGAAGCTGTGGGACGAATTGGAAGACTGCTTTGTCGAGGATGCGGTAGCTGATTATGGGAAAAACCTGAATTTTCAGGGAAGAAAGGCAATTATCCAGTTCCTGAAAGATAACCTGGGGAGTGATTCCGTTATAACCGTTCATCAGGGCCATAATCCCGAGATTGAAATAACCAGCGATACAACATCCAGGGGTATATGGGCATTGCATGACTATCTAGTTTTTCAGCCAAACATAACTATCAATGGTTGGGGCCACTACGAAGACGAGTATGTTAAACAAAATGGCGAGTGGAAGAAAAAGAGTATCAAAGAGACACGCCTCCGTGAAGAGTGGACGAGGGTCAAGTGACGAGGAGTAACCGGCGATACAGGGATGCATTTCGCTAACAGAGGATTTACCATATGAAATCAGTGTAAAAATGGTTGACATCTTGAGTAGGGTAGATATACTATCGGCTAAACAAATTTGTGAAGGAGGGTTGTTATCATGGCTGAGCTAAAGGAACTGGAAAAAAGAATCAGAGTTTTGGAGGACATTGAGGCTATCATGAACCTCAAAGGTAAGTACCTCCGCTGTCTTGACTTGAAGCGCTGGAACGAAATGGAAGACTGCTTTGTCGAATATGTGGTAGCTGATTATGGGGAAAACATGCACTTCGAGGGTAGAAAGGCCGTAATCGAGTTCTTGAAAGGTAGCCTGGGGCAAGACATTTTTATATCCTCTCACGAGTGCCACACTCCCGAGATTAAAATACTCAGTGATATAAAAGCCAAGGGTATATGGAAACTACATGACTATGTAGTGATACAGCCAAACTCAACGATGACAGGCTGGGCCCACTATAACGAGGAATATGTTAAAGAAAATGACGAGTGGAAGATAAAATATACAAGCTACACCCGCAGCTTTGAAGAGTGGGTGATGAAGAAGCCGAGCTAAGGAGCAGATGTCCTCAACTATATTGTCTGCCCACGTATTGTAAGTAAAAACGAAAAATCATAGATGCTCCCTCACCCTCTGCGCCAGGGAGCGGGTCATGCCCATCACCGCAGCAATATCGTCGATGTCGGCTTCTCTAATCGCCTTAACCGAGCCAAATTTCCGCAAGAGCGCCCGCTTTCGCTTCGGTCCGACTCCAAGGACATTATCCAGCGCTGAGGCCATCGCCTCTCTCCTCCGCACCCTGCGGTGATAGCCCAACGCAAAGCGGTGCGCCTCATCACGAATTCGCTGCACCAGGTATAAAGCCGGCGAGGTGCGGGCGAGGATTATAGGCACAGCGATGTCAGGGCGGAATAGCTCCTCGTTCTCCTTGGCGATACTGGCAACGGGGATGAAGTCTACCCCCGTCTCCCTCATCGCATCGCGGGCAGCACTAAGGTGCCCCTTACCGCCATCGATAAGCACCAGGTCGGGGACTATGGTCCACCCAGATTTATCGGGGCGCTTAAACCCCTCGGCCCTCTTGAAGCGCCGCCTCAAGACCTCCTGGATCATGGCGTAGTCGTCGGTGCCTGCTATGGTCTTAATACGAAAGCGGCGGTAGTGTGCTGTCATAGGATGCCCTCCCTGAAAAACGACCATACTGCCCACTGCCGATGTCCCCCGAATGTCCGAAATGTCGTAGCACTCCACCCGCTGCGGAGCGTGGGGCAGTTGAAGGGCGTCTCTCAGCTCCACGAGGGCAGCAGCGGTAGTCTCCGGGTCGGCGAGCCGCTTCACCCTGAGCTGCTCCAGACCCTGGCGGGCATTCTCTGCCACCATTTCCACCAGCCTCCGCTTCTCTCCACGCTGCGGCACCAGTAAATTAACTCGTGCCCCCCGCTTGCTCTCCAGCCACCTCTCAAGTACGAGAATGTCGTCAGGGAGGTGCTGAAGCAGAATGACATGCGGGATATAGGTGGCAGAGTCGTAAAACTGGTTCAGGAAGCCGGTCATGATCTGCCCCGGCTCCTCATCCTGAGCCCCCTGTACCATGAAGTGGTCCCTCTCGATGAGCCGGCCACTCCGTATGAAGAAGACCTCCACATTAGCCTGATCCTTACTCTGGGCTAGGGCGATGACATCCTGATCGCCTCTTTCAGTCGAAGAGATCTTCTGGCGCTCGGTGACCATTTCCACAGCACGGATCTGGTCGCGCAGCACCGCAGCACGCTCGAACTCCAGCCGCTCGGATGCCCCCGCCATTTTTCGCTCCAGCTCCTTCACCACGCTCTCCTGCCTTCCCTCTAAAAACATGACCACCTGATTAATAATCTCGCGGTATTCATCCTTCGAGATAGCGCCAATGCAGGGGCCGGTGCAGCGGTGAATGTCATACTCCAAACAGGCTCTGCGGTCGATCCCATTGATCGCCCTTTTGCAGGAGCGGAAGGGGAAGAGCTTCTTTAACAGGTCAAGGGTCTTTCTGACCGAGCTAGCGCTGGCGAATGGTCCAAAGTAGCGGCTGCCGTCTTTATCCATGTGCCTGGTAACATAGACCCTGGCCCAGTCGTCCTGGACATTTATCTTGAGGTAGGGGTAGGTCTTATCGTCCTTGAGGCGTACATTGTAGCGGGGCCGGTGCTTCTTGATCAGGTTACATTCCAGGATGAGCGCCTCCTGTTCCGAATCAGTAACCAGGAATTCGAAGTCGCTCACCCGAGCCACCATCCTCCGCAGCTTTGGGGAAAGCGTTTCAGGAGCGCCAAAATAGCTTCTTACCCGATTATGGAGATTGGCGGCCTTCCCCACATAAAGCACATTGCCCGAGGTGTCTCGAAAGAGATAAACGCCCGGCTTCTGGGGCAATGCTTTTAGCTGCTCCTCGAAGCGCCTCGCTTCCATGGCTTCCTATCCCAGCACAAAGGCGAGCACGATGAGGATAACAAGCATGGCCCCGGCGATCAGGGCGATCTTCCGCAAATCTGCGATAACATATTGATAGCGGGGGACTGCCTGTCGCGTTGAAGCAGGCCTGGTCACCGAAGGGGCAGTGGAAGGCTTAGGAGTAGCCACAGTTGAGGGCGCGGTGGCAGGCTCAGGAGTAGCCACAGTTGAGGGCGCAGCGGGAGCTCCAGCAGACATGAGGTGCCTCTGGGAGACCTGCGACCTCTTCTTCCGCTTTCTCTCCTTGCTGACCTGTGCCTGCCGTGAGGCGACACGATGTGATTTCTTAGCCATCTTTTACTCCACCCTGATAACCCTACTATCCTCCACGACGCATACAACCCGTGTATTCATACGAGAGAACGCCCACCCTATGCTCACCTCACAGTCCAACGGAAACTTTTTTTCTTGACCCAGTAGCTCAATAACAATGATCGGCCCGTCTCTTACACCAATCAACATCCCCGAAACGAACTCCGTTTTCACCTTTTCGCCCCTTTCGGTTGCAACATAAAAGCCTGCTGCTTTCTCTATTTATATCTTATGCCTCAGTCTAAGTCACGTATTAGTCTCAAGCTCTGGGGTGCGCCTTTTCATAGGCCTGGCGCACATGCTCGCTGGTAAGATGAGTATAGATCTGCGTTGAGGAGATATTGGCATGCCCCAATAACTCCTGTACCGCCCTCAGGTCGGCTCCGCCGCTCAAGATATGAGTGGCGAAGCTATGGCGCAGGGTATGGGGGGTAACCGCTCTTTTTATGCCCGCCGCTATAGCATGGGCCTTCAGGATAAGCCAAAAGCCCTGCCTGGTGAGGCGCTCTCCTCTGCGATTCAAGAATAAGGCCTCCTCTTCTTCATCCCGCAGCAGCCTAGGGCGAGCCACCACCATATATTCATCTACGGCCTTTATTGCCTGCTGGTGAATGGGAATTATCCGCTCCTTGGCCCCCTTTCCCAGACAGCGTGCAAAGCCCGCCTCCAGGTTCACATCCCCAGTATTCAGTGAGACAAGCTCCGATACTCTCATGCCACCAGCGTAAAGCAGTTCAATCATCGCCACATCCCGTTTTGCCTCGGGTGTGGATCCTTTAGCTGGCTCTGCCAGCAGCGCTTCCACCTCACCAGTGGAGAGGGGCTTGGGCAAGGATTTGCCCACCTTCGGTGAGCTAAGGTTCTCTGTGGGGTCGCTGCTGAGGACGCCATCAGCAACCATGAAGCCGAAGAAGGATTTTACCGCAGCAACCTTGCGAGCCACGGTAGCCGAGGCATAGTTTCTCTCTTTTAAATCGAGTATGTAACTTATGAGAAGATTACGATCGACTGTAGACCACTCAGGTTTATAGCCTTGGTTTTCCTCCAAGAAACTGGCAAGCTGATTAAGGTCATTTCTGTAAGCATCGATGGTGTTACCGGAGAAGCCTTTTTCTACTGAGAGATGATTCAAAAAGCTCTGGATTTCCTCTCCCATCCCCATCTCCTTTATCAACCTGGAATTAAACCATTTTAACATAATCCTGTTAAAAGTGCATTAGAAATCGGCGAGACGTTTTCCTGATTCCTCACAGATAGATGGGTGACACTTGGGGCGGTAAATTTCTCGCCACGCCGGAGCTTTTACTTGCAGTAAAACTGAGAGGGCTTGATGTGCGTGTGGACGTCACAATTCCTTGACATGAGTAATAACATCACCGTAGAATGCTGGAAGATGTCAATTGAAATAGGTATAGACCCCCTCCTCTTCAGCATAGGCTCCTTCGAGATAGGCTGGCACGGGATCATGGTCGTCCTCGCTGTCCTCGTAGGGGTCGGAGCATCCCTGTGGTTTGCTAAAGGAGCGGGGATCAAGAGGGAGGTTATCTATGGTGCTGCGCCCTGGGCAATAATTGGCGGTATTATCGGGGCCAGGCTGTTCCACGTCATAGACTACCTGGGAAGCACTTATATTAGCCACCCTGCGCAGATATTTACCCAATTCTTTAGCGGGTTATCCATTCTCGGGGCGATCCTTGGAGGAACGCTGGCCGCTTTCATATATGCCAGAATAACCCATCTACCAGTGGGGCGCCTAGCCGATGCCGTTGCTCCGGCGCTGCTCCTGGCCCAGGCTGTGGGGAGGATCGGTTGCACCATAAATGGCGATGCCTATGGGACGCCGACTTCATGGCCGTGGGCTTTTGTCTATACCCATCCCGATGCCTACGCCCCAATGGGAGTGCCCACCCATCCCTCGCCGGTCTATGAGATTATATGGGACCTCTTAGTTTTCGCTGTGCTCTGGCGGCTAAAAGGGCGGCTGAAACCAGACGGCTCCCTATTTCTCCTCTACCTTTCCCTATATTCCTTTGGGCGTTTCTTCATCGAGTTCACCCGGGCGGTGACACCGAATCAGGTAAATATGGGTGACCTGCTGCATGCGCCCCATTTCATCGCCCTTATCGTGCTGGCGGTTTGTGTCCCCCTGCTCATCTACAGGATGAGGAAGGCGAGGGCGCTAGGCCGCGGGGGCGAAATCGAGGATGTTTAGCTGAAGCGTCTCCCCACCACCCCATAGATCGACCCCAAGGTTGAAGACGATGTCCAGCCGTGGGGTGACCTCGCCGATAAGCCGGCCCATCCTGAAGCCAATAGCGTTCCAGGCTACCCCATCATCCCTTAGCTTTAGCTTCAGGTGCTCCCCGGCACTGCCCACGCTACGATGTTGTTCCACCTTCACATCCCGAGCAATGAATATCGGGTCAGGGTTGGCACGTCCGAAGGGGGCGAGCTGCTGCAACATTTTGAAGGTGTCCCCGCGAAGGGAGGAGAGGGATACCTCGGCATCGATGGAGATCACGGAGCGGAGGTCGAAAGAGGCCAGCTGGTTTGAGGCAATCTGAACCAGTCGTTGCTGAAGCTGATCCAGGTTCTCGGTAGCTACGACGAACCCCGCTGCCATGGGATGCCCGCCAAATCGAGAGATGAGATCGCTGCAATCGCTCAGGGCAGCGATGATGTCGAAATTGGGGATGCTGCGAGCGCTGCCACGGCTCCACTGCTTGCCCCGCTCCAAGACGATTACGGGGCGGCAGAACTCATCCACCAACCTGCCGGCAACCACCCCCACCACCCCACTATGGAAGTCCTCGCCACCAACCATAAGAAGGGGGAAATCGATGCCGGTGGCAATTATCTGCTCCCTTGCCTTGGCCAGCATTTCCCCGGTAAGCCTTTGCCGCTCCGCATTTCTCCTCTCCAGTAGACTGGCAAGCCTCTTGGCCTCCTCTGAGGAGCTGGTCGATAATAGATTATAGCCTATGCCGGCGTGGTCCAGCCGCCCCGCTGCGTTGAGGCGAGGTGCTATGACCCAGGAGATTATCTCCGAGTCAATGCCGGTAAGGGGCACGCCAGCGCACCTGGCCAGCTCCCTCAATCCCGGCCGCTTAGTAGTGTGTAACATCTCAATGCCGCGCTTCACCAGGTAGCGGTTCTCGCCGAGTAGGGAAACCATGTCAGCCACCGTTCCCAGAGCCACTAGGTCTAAAAGGTCCGCCATATCGTTGTCCTTGCCCAAATAGTGAGAAAGTGCCTGGAGTAGTTTGAAGGCCACGCCCACGCCGGCGAGCTCCGGGAAGGGATAACTGGAGTCGGCCCGCTTCGGATTGACCACCGCGATGGCCGGTGGGATTTGGGGAGGGACGGTGTGGTGGTCGGTTATCACGATGTCAAGCCCCATCTGCTGCGCCCTCGCCACCTCAGGGGCAGCGCTGATGCCGCAATCCACCGTGACCACTAAACTAACCCCTTGCTGGGATAGGCGCATTAATGCAGCATCGTTAATGCCGTAGCCCTCCTCAGTGCGGTGGGGAATATAGGGAACCGCCTTTCCACCAAGGGAGGAGAGTCCCTCAATGAGCAGAGTGGTGGCCGTGATGCCGTCGGCATCGAAGTCCCCATATACAGCAATAGCCTCCCCGGAGAGCAAAGCGCGGTAGATCCTGGCTATCGCTTTATCCATATCGGGGAGTAGGAAGGGGTCATTAAGTAGGCGCTCATCTGCAGTGAGAAAGGATTCAATTTGTGCCGGGTCGGTGATGCCCCGATTGTATAAGAGCCTAGCTATTAAGGGTGAAAGGCTTTTTCGAGAAATCCTGGAAAGCTGCGCTTCCGAGAAGCTAGGTGGCATCTGCCAGCGGCTACGGCTCATGCTTTCTCCCCATACCTGCGGATGATTAGGGTGGAGTTGTGCCCCCCAAAGCCAAAGACGTTAGATAAAGCCGTATTCACCACCGCCTGACGGGCCGTATTGGGAACATAATCAAGGTCGCAATCTGGATCGGGGGAGGTGAGATTTATCGTCGGGGGAATGACGCCGTTCTGGATGGTAAGGACACTGATCGCTGCCTCCATAGCTCCTGCCGCGCCCAGCAGGTGCCCCACCATCGACTTTGTGGAGCTGATAGGAATTCGGTAGGCTCCCTTTCCAAAGACGGTCTTTATGGCCATGGTCTCATTCTTATCGTTCAGGGGAGTCGATGTGCCATGGGCATTGATGTAGTCGATCTCTCCAGGTTCCAGCCCTGCTTCCTTGAGGGCGATTCTCATCGACCTCGCCCCCCCCTCACCCCCATCCGCTGGCTGGGTGATATGATACGCATCCCCGGCAGCGCCGTAGCCCACAACCTCTGCCAGGATCAGGGCACCGCGCTTCGTGGCGAAGGGAAGGCTTTCTAAAATAAGGGTCGCCGCCCCCTCCCCCATAATAAAGCCATCCCGCTCGGCATCGAAGGGACGGGAGGCCTTTTGCGGCTCATGGTTTCTTATTGAGAGGGCCCGTGCTGCATTGAAGCCAGCAACGGTGAGCGGGTTTATCACCGCCTCAGACCCCCCGGTAATCATCGCCTGGGCATCGCCGCGCCTGACGATCTCGAAGGCCTCCCCAATGGCATCGGAGCTGCTGGCACAGGAAGATGTGGTGCAGAAATTAGGACCCTTTGCCCCCAACAGAATTGCCACCTGACCAGAAGCCATATCGGCGATCATCATAGGAATAAGGAAGGGGCTGACCCTATCGGCCCCCCGCTCAATGAACACCTGGTATTGGCTTAGCAGGGTGTTCAACCCCCCCAACCCAACCCCGATAACCACACCGATCCCCTCAGCATTTGTGGCATCGATATTTAGGCGAGACTGCTCTACCGCTTGAAGGCTTGCCGCTACGGCGAAATGAACAAAGCGTTCCATGCGTCGTAAGTCCTTGCGGTCCATATATTGAGCAGGATCGAAATTCTTCACCTCGGCGGCGATCTTGGTCTCCAAGGGTTCAGGATCGAACTGGGTGATGTAGTCCACCCCGGATTTGCCTGAGACCAACCCCTGCCATGTCGAGGGCACATCGAGCCCTAAAGGGCTTATCATCCCCATTCCAGTGACCACAACTCTATTACTCAAGGAAGCGCTCCCCCTTTTTGCTGTAATTGTAATAGTATATCATGTTACAGGCTAAGGTCGCCATATTTTCTTGACCCTAAAAGGCTTAAACCATATAATAGCACAGGTCGACCGGGATTCAGCGGGAGATATACGGAGTGTATCTACCTCCGCTTCCTGAAAGACGGCAGGATTGTGCTGATTACTGGGCCTTGGGTCCCGTCTTGCGCTAGCGGGTCTTCATCCAATGAAAAACATTCTCGCGAAACGATGAGTAGATGGTAAACCCAAAAAATGGTGTTGCCCTGGAGACCCTGGGCTGCAAGCTGAATCAGGCAGAGAGCGAGTCTCTGGCAAGGCAGCTCGCCGAGAGGGGATGTCGGGTGGTCCCTCCTTCAGATGGAGCCGCCATCTACATCCTCAATACCTGCACCGTGACCCATATTGCCGACCGCAAGTCCCGCCATCTCCTCAGACTGGCGCAACGCAGAAACCCCGGTGCCTTCATCATCGCCATCGGGTGCTACGCGGAGCGCGCCCCACGGGAGCTCGCACAGGTAACCGGGGTTGATATGGTCCTCGGCAATGAGGAGAAGGCCCGCCTGCTCGATGTTTTAGAGGAGCAGGGGCTGATCAGCACCAGCAGTGCGCTATTGCCTCAAATGCATCGCACCCGCAGTTTGGTCAAGGTTCAGGAAGGCTGCAACCAATTCTGCTCCTACTGCATTGTGCCCCTGGTCCGGGGGCGGGAGCGCAGCTTGCCCCTCGATGAGGCAGTAGCAGAGGTCAGGGCGAGGGTGGAAAGGGGCTACCGTGAGGTTGTGCTGACCGGGACCGAAATCGGCTCTTATAGAAACAGCCCGGAACTCCTTATCCAGAGCATCCTCATTGAGACCGGGGTTGAGCGGCTGCGCCTCTCCTCCCTCCAGCCTCGAGAGATCACCGCGGGGCTTCTCTCCCTATGGCAGGATTCTTCCAAAAGGCTTTGCCGCCACCTCCACCTCCCGCTCCAGAGCGGCAGCGATGCGGTGCTGCGGCGCATGGGGCGGAGATATTCAACGGAGGATTATGCGCAGGCGGTGGCTAGGATTCGTGAGGCGATACCGGATGTGGCGATCACCACTGATGTTATGGTGGGCTTCCCCGGAGAAACCGACGAGGATTTCGCGGAGAGCTACCGCTTCTGCCAGCAGATGGCCTTCGCCAATATTCATGTCTTCCCCTATTCTGAAAGACCATGCACTCCAGCCACGCTGATGCCTGAGAAGATTGATGAGCTGGTTAAGAAGGAGCGGAGCGAGCAGATGCTTAAGCTGGCAAGGGAGAGCGCTCGCCGTTTTGAGGAGCAGTTTCTGGGGCGCACCATGATGGTGCTCTGGGAGCGCGAGGTTGATGACGGAGTCTGGGTGGGGCTCACCGATAACTACATCAGGGTAGTTGCACAGAGCAAGAAGCCGTTGAAAAATTGGCTGATCCCGGCGAGATTAGGAGGTCGGCATAATCATTACCTGGGGGCAAGTTTTGCTCTATAGCTAGCGCTGGCCACTGACCTGTGCTATACTGCATCACTAAGTTAGCAGAATGTTACAAAAGGTTTCTCTAGGTGTCAAGGACATCAATAATTACCGCATGCTGCTCGACAGCGGGCTAATAGATGAAGTCGAGGCCCTTGCCCGCGACCTCAAAGGCCTCAGGCTTTGCCACATCAACTCCACGCCCTTTGGTGGCGGGGTTGCCGAGCTTCTTTTCTCCTATATTCCAATGGTCCGTGGCCTGGGGATCCACGCCGACTGGCAGGTGATACGCGGCGACCTGCGGTTCTTCACCATCACCAAGTCCCTGCATAATGCCCTGCAGGGGGCCCAATACCCCTTGCTGGATCAGCAGACCAAGAGAATGTACCTCGCTAACAACCAGCAAAATGCCCAGGAACTGGACCCCAACTACGATGTTTTCGTGATCAACGACCCTCAGCCCGCAGCACTGCGTCATTTCTGCGATGGCATAAACGCCAAGTGGATCTGGCGTTGCCATATCGACAGTTCGGAGCCGGATAAAGATACGTGGCAATTCCTGCGTCCCCACGTCGAAGAACACGATGCCGCAATCTTTACCACGGAGAATTTTGTGCCCTCTGACCTCAGTGGCCCTCGCATCGCTATCATACCGCCCGCTATTGACCCGCTCAGCACCAAGAATATGCCCCTTCCCAAAGCAGAAGTTTGCCGCACCATGATCGATAACCTCGGCCTTGACCGCAACCGACCTCTCATCATCCAGGTCTCGCGCTTTGACCTCTGGAAAGACCCCTTTGGGGTAATCGAGGTTTACAAACTAGCCAGGGAAAAGGTCCCCGGGCTTCAATTGGCACTCGTCGGCTCGATGGCCAATGATGACCCGGAGGGTTGGGAGCTCTATGCCGCCATCCACAACGAGGCCGACAAATACGAGGATGTCCACGTATTCAGCAACCTTAACGGTGTCGGCAATATGGAGGTGAACGCCTTCCAAAGGGCTAGCGATGTGGTGATTCAAAAGTCCATCAGGGAAGGCTTTGGCTTGGTGGTGGCGGAGGCCCTGTGGAAAGGGACCCCGGTGGTCGCGGGCAACGTAGGCGGCATCCCCCTGCAGATGGTTGGCACTCTTAGCAACTTCCTGGTGGATACCTTGGAGGAGTGCGCCGAGAAGGTAGTCTACCTGCTGCAGCACCCTGAAGTGTCTGAAGAGCTGGGAAAAGAGGGTATGGCGCATATCAAGAATAACTTCCTGACGCCCAGGCTGATAAGGGACGAGCTCTCCCTGGTAAAGGAGCTGGTAGGAGCGTAGCCCGATTGACACGTCCTGTCAAAACGCGCTATCTTAATATGGATGCCATCAAGGAGAAGAAAGGAGAGATAGATGGTCGGAATCACTTCTTATGGTGCCTACATCCCACGGTACCGAATTAACCGAATGACTATATATGGGTCTATCGGTTTTGTGAACCAAGCAACAATAATGCCAGGTGAAAAGGCGGTAGGCAATTATGATGAGGACAGCCTCAGCATGGCAGTGAATGCAGGCGTGGATTGCTTAACCGGGCTAGATCGGAGTAAGCTGGATGGCCTGTATTTTGCCACCACCACTGCGTCCTATAAGGAAAGGCTGAATGCGGGAATAATCGCTACCGCGCTTGATCTTATTCCGGAGATCCGCACAGCTGATTTCACCGATTCGGTTAAGGCCGGAACCACCGCTCTACTTGTGGCAGGTGATACCATTAAATCGGGATCGGCGAAAAGCATTCTGGTCTGTGCCTCCGATTGCCGCCTTGGTCCGGCTGGCAGCTTCCAAGAGGAAATGTACGGTGACGGTGCTGCCGCTCTAGTACTGGGAGATAAAAAAGTCATCGCAACACTGGAGGGCAGCCACTCCATATCGTACGACTTCATGGATCACTGGAGGCATGAAGGAGAGAGGTTTAACCGAATCTGGGAAGACCGATGGGTTCGTGACCAGGGATACAGCAAATTCATCCCTGAAGCCATAAGCGGGCTAATGAACAAGTACAACATCAATCCTAAAGACATAGCTAAGGTCTGCTATCCCTGTATGTACGTTCGCGCTCACGCTAATATCGGCAAGCAGTTGGGCTTTGAGCCCGATCAGCTCCAGGAGCACATGTTTACTACGGTAGGCCTAACCGGCACGGCGAACCCGTTGATGCTCCTGGTAGCAGCGCTGGAGGATGCCAAGCCGGGGGATAAAATAATCGTCGCCAGCTATGGAAATGGAAGCGATACCATGCTTTTAGAGGTAACACCTGAGATTAAAAGTATTAAGGGGAGAAAGGGTGTAAAGAACAGCTTGGCCAACAAAAAGGACCTGCCCAGCTACGAAAAGTATGTGACCTTCAAACAGGTTCTTGCCATAGATATCGCCGGGCGAGGTGAAGAGGCGGTTCCGTCATCATCATCGGTATTATGGCGAGATCGAAAGAAGGCTTTGGCTCTGGTGGGATCGAGGTGCAAGCGCTGCGGCACCCCCCAGCTTCCACCCCAGCACATATGTGTAAAACCAGACTGCGGCGCAGTCGATGAGATGGATGAGTACCGCTTCTCCGATAAAATAGGGCACATCTTCACCTATACCGGCGACAATCTTGTCTATACCCCCGACCCGCCCGAACTATATGGAGTAATCGATTTCGAGGGTGGTGGGCGTGCTCAATTTAACCTAACCGATTGTGATCTAGACGAAGTCGAAGTAGGAATGCCAATTGAATGTACTTTCCGTCGGAAGTACTATGATCGCGGCGTTACTGGCTATACGTGGAAAGCAGTACCTGCAAGGGTTTAAGAAGGAGGAATTTTTGAGATGACACAAGGGATAAAGGATAAAGTCGCCATAATCGGGATGGGCTGTACCAGATTCGGGGAGCGCTGGGATATGAGCGGTGAGGATCTCATGGTTGAGGCCTACAAGGAGTGTATAGAGGATGCCGGAGTTGATAAGAAAGATATAGATGCTGCCTGGTGGGCTGCTCTCTATTCGATGCAGGGGTTTACCGGTTTGCAGCTATCTCAAACGTTAAAACTGCAGTACCTACCAGTAACCCACGTGGAGAATGCCTGCGCCAGTGGCACAGAGGCGCTGCGGGGGGCAGCCTATGCCCTTGCCTCCAATTGCTGTGACATGGCGCTCGCTGTCGGCGTCGAGAAGCTAAAGGACGTTGGCTATGGTGGCCTTCCCGACCTCAAAACTCCAGCAGAGTTCCTCACCATGCCCAACATGTCAGGCCCCGGCGTATATGCCATGATGGCTACCAGGTATTTTTCCCGTTACGGCTTATCGCCCGATGAGGGGAAGCGAATGATCGCCAGGGTCTCCTGGAAGAGCCACCAGAATGGCTTGAACAACCCCAAGGCTCATCTGCGCCGGGCGGTTTCTCTCGATGATATTATTAATGCCCCTATAATCGCCTGGCCATTGGGTCTTTTCGATTGTTGTGGTGTCAGCGACGGCTCTGCAGCAGCCATCCTGGTACGCGCCGAGGACGCGAAGAAATTCCGCGAAGATCCTGTCTACATCAAGTCACTCCAGATAGCTGCCGCCTCCGGCGCGGATATGTGGTATACCGAATACGATTACACCCATGCGGAGACGGGTTACCAGTGCGGGATCAGGGCCTATAAAGAGGCGGGGATTAACCATCCTCGCGAAGAAATAAGCATGGCCGAGGTACATGACTGCTTCTCCATCACCGAGGCAGTGACCATGGAGGACCTTCAGTTCAGCCCGCGGGGTAAGGTGCGGGAGGACATCGAGTCCGGTTTCTTCGATCTCGATGGAGGTCTACCGATTCAGCCAGATGGTGGGCTCAAGTGCTTCGGACACCCCATTGCCGCTTCGGGAATAAGGATGATATATGAGATATACAAGCAGCTCCAGGGGAAGTCAGGAGACCGCCAAATAAAAAATCCCAAACTGGGGCTCACCCACAACATGGGTGGCTATCCCCCCTGGAGTGTGGTCGGGGTCGCCATCCTGGGCCTCTAGTGCATTGACAGGAGGGCTCGCTGTTGTTTCAGGGAGCCCTCTTCCTATTAACGGGAACGAGCGAAAGAACGAAGAGGCAAAAGGAGTTAAATGAATGAAAATCTGATCAATAAGACCAAGCTCTCATTGCTTCAGGGGGATATCACCAGGCAAAGCTCCGACGCCATTGTCAATGCTGCCAATTCAGGCCTGATGGGTGGTGGTGGAGTAGATGGGGCGATCCACCGTGCCGGGGGGCCGGCTATCCTGGAAGAGTGTAAGCAAATCGTTTCACGGCAAGGGCGCCTGCCCACCGGCGAAGCGGTGATTACCACCGGAGGCAACCTTAAGGCAAGGCATGTCATACACACCGTAGGCCCGGTGTGGCATGGTGGTCAAAGTGGAGAGCCTGAGCTTCTGGCAAGCGCCTATCGCCAGAGCTTGAGGGTAGCAGTAGCCAACGGCCTGAAGAGTGTCTCCTTCCCATCGCTAAGCACCGGGGCCTATGGATACCCGGTGAGGCTTGCTGCAGCGGTAGCCCTCGAGACGGTCATTGACTTCCTCCATCAGCAGGAGTCCCTGGAGGAGGTAGTTTTCGTTCTATTCGATGACGCCACCTACCAGAAATATGGCCAGGCCCTGGCAGCGCTGCTGCCGGATACAGTTTAGTCTTGCCGCTGACAAGGGGAGGTCAAAGTAACTATTGTCCTCCTATGAGTTGAGCCAGTAAAGGTCGACTAACTTCACTTGTCAGATCCTCCAGCGAGGTGCTAAAATGACGAAGAGCAGGCGCAAAAGAGTCCCTGTAGCTCAGTGGATAGAGCAACTGCCTTCTAAGCAGTGGGTCGTGAGTTCGAATCTCACCAGGGACGCCAGCTACAAAAAGAGGGGATTCTGAAAGGGATCCCCACTACTTTTTCAACAAGTAATTGAGTCGAAATTTCTCTTTCTCGCGACCCACTGCCTAGTCAAAGATTTCTCATCACACAAGGCTCACAAACATATCACGGAACAGTCACATATTTTTGACTGTTCCAAGGGAAGGAGCTTAGTATAGTGGTGAGAGCTAAGAACAGAAGGTGGCATGAGTTGGAGAAAGGCAATATTCCCCTGGAAAAACTGGCAAGGCACTATGAGGCCTACAACCGCAGTGAGGGTAAATCTCCCAGAACTATTGAGTGGTATTCCAGAGTGATAGCATATCTCGCCAGGTATCTGAAGCAGGAAGGATACTCTGCTCAATTAAGCGATGTTGATATGCCAATAGTACGGGAGTTCATCCTTCACCTTCAGACCAAGACAAGGTGGACCAATCATCCTTACATGCCGCATCCCAACGGCAATCTAGCTGCTATCAGTGTGCAGACGTACGTCCGTGGCCTCCGGGCGTTCTTTAATTGGCTGCAAAGGGAGGGCTATACCGAGGAAAGCTTGCTGGCTGACCTTAAGCCACCGAAAGCACCTTACAAACTGGTTGAAGTCTTGAGGGAGGATGAGATTCAGAAGATCCTGTCGTGCCTGGATCCTAATACAGCATCAGGATGCAGGGACACAGCTATTGTGATTATGATGCTAGACACAGGACTCAGGTTATCGGAAATAACGAATCTGAAGATGGCTCATTCGCATATTGATTTAGGTTACGTCAAGGTAATGGGCAAGGGTTCAAAGGAGCGGATCGTGCCTATTGGCGGCGTTGCTGAAAAGGCGCTTCAAAGGTACGTTTTTCACTTCCGGCCCGAGCCACTTTCTAGCGATGAGGAGAATCTATTCCTGACCCTCGAAGGAAGATCTCTAAGCTGGAATGCAGTGAGGCTAATATTTTCACGCCTAGCCCAGAAGTCAGGAGTAAAGCGCTTCCACGCCCACCTCTGCCGCCACACTTTTGCCACGAACTATCTAATAAATGGCGGTGACGTGTTCTCACTTCAGCAGATCCTAGGCCATACTAGCCTTGAGATGGTGAGAAGGTATGTAACCCTTGCCTCAGCCCAAGTCAGGGTTCAGCACAGGAAGTTCTCGCCAATGGATAGGATGAATCTTGGGAGGGTGAAGATGGGTAGAGCTGGTGGAAATGGGGGTAGGAACGGGAGTAAGGCAAGGAAAGAGTCGGTGGTCGTATAGGGCTCGATAGATTGTGGGTCCTACTAAACGTTGCGAATCTGGCTACTTTGTGCCACATAGAATAGGGATTATTGACATTTCTCCAGTGAATGTCTATGCTCCGCCACAGAAAGGAGGTGGACTAATGCAGGCATACTGTATGAAGTGTCGGAAAAAGGTGGATATCAAGGACCCGAAATCGATTGTAATGAAAAACAAGAGACCTGCTACTCAGGGTGTGTGCCCGAAATGTGGCACCAAAGTATTTAGAATAGGGAAGAGTTAAAGCTAGTATTTAGATTGCCAGGAATATCAAAGAGAGGCTGGGTGTTCCAAGGGATGCCCGGTCTCTTTGATTTGATATGGATTGCACATTCTGGCTTTTTGTTACATTGTCACAGAAATAGAAAGGACAGTTTTAAAGAAGTCGCCATAATAACCGCACGCGCACGCGTCCAGCTATACCTGCCACAGTGCTTGCCCGCATCCTTGAACCTGACAGCATGTTCCCGCGCGCCGCTGCCTTGAGGGATTGACAGGCTCGAATCATTGTAGTAAATAAACAGCGACTACGTAATACCTTTATGAAACGCTACTTAGTTCGTGGTCACATTTTAGCTCTGCTCCCGACGAGGGGCAGGCCCTTATAACAGGTATAGGCATACCTAATCAGGAAATGACGTCTGTCCTGTCTGTCAATAAAACTTTATATAGGATTTGCCCTAAACACCCGTAGGACATGGCTATGGATCGGATTCCGAACATAGAGAGGGCCAGGTAAAATGCCATTTAAGCGCTTGGGCTATGTTGTTTTCAGACACCGCCGCGCAGTGATACTGGTCTGGTGTGGCCTGCTCATATTTGGCGCGGTCGTAGCTCCCATGGCAATGGATGTCCTGAACCCTTCTTCTAGTTATACGAATTCAGGAGAGGCAGTTGAAGGCTACAAGATCCTAGAACAGGAGTTGGGCATAAGACCTAACCTTCTGGCCATCGTCTTTACTAGCGATACGTTGCTGGCCACAGATCCCCTATTCTTAGATGAGATGGATCAAGCTTTGGCTGGCCTGCAGGATATTGAGAAACTCGACCCGCCCATTACCTATCGCAGCACTGGATACCCCCGCTTTATCTCCGCCGATGGCCATACTACATACGTTGCAATCGGCGTAGACGGAGACCACACTGAAACAATTATGCTGGTGCCAGACGTCAGGGAAAAATTGCAGCCACAGCCTCATGTAACTATGTTTGTCACCGGTGAAGCAGCCGTCTATTATGATGTTGAAATGGCATCCATGGATAGTTTTAAAAAAGCTGAGATTTATACATTTCCTTTAGTTGCCCTTGTTCTCATACTGGTTTTCGGTAGCCTTGTGGCAGCAGGGTTACCCCTGGTAATCGGCGGCGTTAGCATAGCCCTTTCCATGGCACTGGTCTTTCTCCTGACTCAAATCACCCAGATAACCACATCCGGTATGATCGTGATAACGTTTGTGGGACTCGGCATCAGCATAGATTATGCCCTGATTATGGTAAGCCGCTTTCGTCAGGAATTGAGAGCCGGGAAGGAAGTGAAGGAGAGTGTAGGTACCACTGTTGCTACCTCCGGTAAAACCATCTTCTATGCAGCAATTACCAGCATGATCGGTTTCGGCGCCTTGATAAGCTTTAGCATGCCCGCGCTTCGATCCTTTGGAATCGGCGGGGTACTAGTGCTGATGATGGCACTGGCGGCGGGCCTGACCCTGGTCCCCGCTTTACTGGCTATACTCGGACCCCGTGTCAACCGGCTGGCCATCTTCCGCCAGTCCCAGCGAGAGGGAACCTTCTGGTATCGGCTGGCGCGGTGGGAGATGAGGCACCCGGCCTTGGTGCTCTTATTGGTAGTTCCCTTCATCAGCCTACTCTCATGGCCGGTAGGAGGCCTCAATATACAGAACTCACCCATCACTGCTGTTCCTGTAACTACAGAGGCACGGCAAGGATACGAAGTCCTCAGCGAAGGATTTGGTGCTGGGGAGCTCGCACCTATTCAGGTAGCTGTTAGTACTCATAGCACAATCCTCGACCCCGATAAAGTAGGGGCCCTCTACGATTTTACCCGCGAGATCGAGCAGCACAATGAGGTCAGCCGTATCGAGAGTATAGTCAACCTGGACCCATCGATAACCAGCGATCAATACCAGTTCATGTATGCCGATCCCGACTCAATTCTAGATCCACAAATAAAAGGTGCTCTTGACCAATTAACCACGGATCAAGCAACCCTGGTCCGGGTGTATCCCAAGAACGATCCTTACTCAGAGGAGTCCGAGGAACTGGTGACCTACATACGTGGTTTGGAGCCCGATGGCTTAATGACCTATGTCACTGGAGCAGCTGCTCACCGGAAAGATACATTGGATCAGACGTACAGCCATTTCCCCTGGGTCCTACTCATCATTGGGGTAACCACCTATCTGGCGCTGCTATTGCTCTTCAAGTCGGTGCTGCTGCCGGTCAAGGCTATCCTGCTCAACATAGCCAGTGTAGCTGCTGCCTATGGCATCGCCGTCT
>SOIC01000020.1 GCA_004377275.1 Dehalococcoidia bacterium | reverse complement strand
TGAAGCTGACCCCTTTCCCTTTAGTGGTGTGGGCGATGATGGCAGTGGGCTTTCCTTCTATCTTTTTCGCCTCGCCAAGGGCGGTGATGATTTGTGCCAGGTCATGCCCATCAACCTCGATGGTATGCCAGCCGAAGGAGCGCCACTTCTCGGGGAAAGGCTCAGTATCCATCACATCGCAGCACCAGCCATCGATCTGCTGGCAGTTGCGGTCAATCATAGCCACCACGTTATCCAGCTTGAAGTGAGCGGCGGCCATGGCTGCCTCCCATACCTGCCCCTCGTCGCACTCCCCGTCCCCAAGGATAACATACACCCGATAGTCCCGACCATCGAGGCGAGCGGCGAGGGCGGTGCCGATGCCGAAGGATAACCCCTGTCCCAGAGCGCCCGCCGACATCTCTACGCCGGGAGTGGTGATCATATCGGTATGACCCTGCATGCGGCTGCCCAGTTGCCTCAGGGTCAAGAGCTCGGCAACGGGGAAGTATCCTGTCTCCGCCAGGACGGCATAGAGAAGTGGCGCGGCGTGGCCCTTGCTTAACACAAATCGGTCACGATCGGGCCAGCGCGGGTTCTGGGGATCGTGGCGCAACTCATGAAAGAATAGTGCGGTCACCAGCTCCACTGCGGAGAGGGAGCCGCCGGGATGACCGCTGCCTGCCTTTGCAGTCATGGTGATGATGTGGCGGCGCAGTGTTTTCGCCTTTTCCCTCATTTCCTCTATGGACCGGGAGAGCGCCATCTCATTAGAAGAAGCACCCTCGGCCGCTGAGTGCGGTGCCGAGGGTGCAAGCTCAAGGTTTTTGTTAAGGCCTCTCTTCGATAAAGGCAATAGACACCCCCTTGCCATGCTAGGCTATTATTATATAGTAATATAATTACCATGTCTATAGCTTTTCTTGACCTTAAGGGGAATCTCCCCTAAAATCTAAGGGTGATTATCGACTTCCACACCCACATCTTCCCCCCACGGTTTAACGAGTACCGAGAGGAGTACGTAGCTCGCGACCCATTATTTGCCCGAATCTACGCTAAACCCAACGCTAAGATCGCCTCCTGCGAGGACCTCATCGCCATCATGGATGAGGAGGGCATCGACCGCTCCGTCATCCTCAACGCCAACTGGAGCAGCCTGGAGCTATGCCAGGAGACCAATGACCATATCATGGAGTCTATATCCCGCTATCCCGACCGTCTGGTGGGCTTCTGTTCCCTCCCGCCAAAGGCGGAGGAGGCGGCTATCGCCGAACTCGAGCGCTGCGTCCGCGGCGGGATTAGGGGCATCGGGGAGATGAGACCCGATTTTCACGGCCTCGAAAGGGGTGATGAGGCGGTAATGGACACTATTTTCGAGGTGGCGCTTCGCCACCGCCTCATCCTGCTAGTCCATGCCTCCGAGCCGGTGGGACATGAATATGTGGGAAAGCAGAAAATCACCCCCGACGTACTCGAAAAGCTCATCAACAGATTTCCAGATATGACAATAGTATGCGCCCACTGGGGGGGTGGTCTTCCCTTCTACGCCTTGATGCCCGAGGTGGCAGAGGCACTGAAAAACGTCTTCTTCGATAGCTCAGCATCGCCCTATCTCTACCGACCGGAGATTTTCAGGCACGTCGCCGAGATCGTGGGGGTGGAGAAAATCCTGTTCGGCAGCGACTACCCCGTGATGCCGCCGAGCCGGGTTATGAAGCAGCTCCTTTCCCTGGACATGGGGGAGGAGACAGAGGCTTTGATCCTGGGAGGGAACGCCAGAAGGCTTCTTGGTTTGTAATGGAAAAGATCCGCGCCTTTATTGCCATCGAGCTGCCCGACCCGGTCAAGGATAGCCTCTCCTCTCTGGAGGATAGGCTAAGACCTGCTGAACATCCCTACGTAAAATGGGTTGACCCTCAAGGCATTCACCTAACCCTAAAATTTCTGGGAAACATCGCCCCAGATCAGGTGCCCCGGATAATAGAAGCCATCACCCTGGCATCTCAGGGTACATCCCCCCTTAAGCTCCAGATCGGCGGTCTAGGTGCCTTCCCCAATCTTCAGCGTCCCCGGGTTATCTGGGTGGCAGTAACGGGGGAGGTGGATCCCCTGATCGCCTTGCAGCGGGGCATGGACCAGGCCCTTGTGCCACTCGGTTTCGCTATAGAGAGGCGCCCCTTTTCACCCCACCTCACCCTGGGGCGGCTCCGCGAGCGGGCTTCCCTGGTGGAGAGAAATAGCATCGGGAAACTGGTCATGGCCACTAAATCTGAAGGCAGCCCCGCTCAGGAAGTAAAGCAGATCAGCCTGATGAGGAGCACCCTCACCCCATCGGGCGCCATCTATAGCCGCCTCGCCTCAATCGAACTAAAGGGTGGCTGATCTCGTCTAGATAGGTGACACCTGGGATGGTTTTACCTCAACCTACCCGACCTTAGCTACCCCTTTTCACTCTGAGCGTAGCGAATTAGACACCCCCCGCCTCGCTCAAGAGGACATAAGGATGCCTGAGTTATTATCAGGGAGGCTGGTGAAATTCCTACCTGAGGGATATCAAGAAAATCAAGGAGCAGAGCTGGCGCGTCACCGATCGCCTGAGCGCGCAGAGTGTCTTGCCAAGCCCTTATCTTTAGTGTATACTACCTTTGATACTAGGATGGGAGGTGGCTCTTGGAGAACAATGCTTTCCCCAAATGCCTGAAGTGTAATACTGGAGATTTAGTCCCCCTGTCAGACTTTGGCAGTCAAGGGGCGCCGATCCACTACAAGGCCTGGGTTTGTACCAATCCCGATTGTGGCTACAACATTAAGATCAGGAACGGCGACCTCTATTTGAACGAACCCATCATCAGCGGCGTCGGGCATACCGTCAAGGCGCGCTAACTAAAAGAGCGTTTTGCTCGACGTTAGAAGAAAGCAGGCTCACTTCTCTTTGTGAACCTAGTTGCTTCGTTGTATCAGCTTAAGACGTTGGTTCTTGACCTCCTTTTCCCCCCGCGGTGCGTTGGTTGTGGGACCGGGGGGAGTTTTCTTTGTTCCCCGTGCCAATCAGCGCTGCCTCACCTCCCCCCTCCGCTATGCGCCAAGTGTGGGAAACCGCTTTCTTTTGGCACCCTCTGCCATGACTGTGAAAATCACCCCATTGAGATCGAGGGCATACGCTCCATTTTCCCCTTCAATGGGGTGGTGCGTCAGGCGATCCTCCAATTTAAGTATCAGAATGTTAAGGCGCTCGCAGCACCACTTGCTCAGCTAATGGGGGAATATTTAGGCGCGCACCCTTTGCCTGCTGACACCTTGATCCCGGTGCCCCTTCACCCTCGACGCCTCCGGGAACGGGGCTATAATCAGTCCTCCCTACTGGCCAGGGAATTGAGCAAGCTTGCTTCGCTGCCGATAGTTGAGGGGGCGCTCCTTCGCCTCAAAAACACCCCTCCCCAAACCAAAACCAACAGTGCCGAGGACCGCCAGAGCAATGTGGCCGGCGCCTTCACCTGCCGGGATCGACAACTGGCGGGGAGGCGCATCCTCCTCATCGATGATGTATGCACCTCAGGCGCTACCCTCGATGCTTGTGCCACTACGCTGAAAAGGGCGGGAGCCACCTCGGTATGGGGCTTAACGCTGGCGCGGGAGGTGTGAGCAGGTGGCGAAGGTACATGCAATACTTTTCCTCGGCGGTATCGGGGGCAGCCCGGTGGCGGAGATTGTCGCCGGTTGCCACCGTGCCATCGCCCAGGACACCATAGAGCGGGCGCAGCAGGCCGGCATCTTCGATGGGGTGATCCTGGTCACCAATGGAGGCCAACCCGATCCCTCTGTGGTGATCGAGCCCAGCGGACGCCCCTTTCACTTCGGCAAAAGGCTCAAAGAGATTATTGACAAGTACGATATTGAAACGCCCTTTTATATTGGCGGGGGCAGTATCCCCCTCCTCTCCTCCGATGAGTTGAGAGCCCTTGGCCAACAGCTCTCCTCCTCAAAAGATACGGTGATCACCAACAATCCCTTCTCTGCCGATCTGGTCGCCTTCACCCCGGGGAAGGCTATCGGGGCCATCAAGCTTCCCGCGACCGATAATCCCCTGGTACAGCTTCTGGTTCGGCAGGCTAATTTAAGCGAGATCTCGCTGCCGCACACTGCTTGCTATCAGTTCGATGTGGATACCCCCACTGACCTCTTAATCCTCAAGCTTCACCCAGGTATCGGTCACCACACCAGAGCATATCTTGAGGGGCTCCACCTCGATACCTCTCACCTGGAGCAGGCGGTGCGCCTCTTTACCAACGGGGACGCCCAGGTTCTAGTAGCAGGGCGTGTAGGCAGCCATGTTTGGTCCCAACTGGAGCGGGAGACCTCCTGCCGGGTGCGCATGCTCTCCGAGGAGCGAAGCCTGCACGCCGACGAGCGTGACCAACGCGGTGAGGTGTGCACTATCTTAGGCTTCTATCTGGAGCAGGTGGGAGCGGAGCGCTTCTTTGAAACCTTAGCTCAGTTGGGCCATGCCGCCTTCATCGACACCAGGGTGCTCTTCACCCACTTTGGGCTTAATCTCAGCCTTGCCGACCGCTTCTACTCCGACCTGGGACAGTACGATAAGATCGATAACCCCTTTGCCCGTGAATTCACCCAAAAGGCACTGGAGGCGCCCATCCCCATCATCCTCGGGGGTCATTCCCTGGTCTCGGGCGGGCTGCTTGCCCTCATCGAGGTTGCCAGGCTAGGTCAATCGTGCGAAAAACAGGGTTGTTGACAGGGAAAGGGCGGTGAAGTAAACTAACGCCCGCCAGGAGAAGGCGTGGCCTCTTATTTTGCACCCACCGCAGGGTAATAAGTATGAAGAGGAAGTCTATCAACCAGGGCACCGCAGTCGAAAAGAGCGATCCGGAGATGTGGCAGGCGATTCGCCGTGAGGCGGAGCGCCAGCGACGGAATATCGAGCTCATCGCCGCCGAGAACTATGCCTCGCCGGCGGTTCTGGAGGCTCAAGGCTCGGTGCTCACCGACAAGTACGCCGAGGGCTACCCGAAGCGACGCTATTATGGGGGGTGTCAGGCAGTAGACCTGGTGGAGGAACTGGCAAGGGAGCGGGCGAAGCGGCTTTTTGGGGCCGAGCATGCCAATGTCCAGCCCCACAGTGGCGCCCAGGCGAACATGGCCGCATATTTCACCCTGCTCGACCACGGGGATACCGTGCTGGCGATGAGCTTAGCCCACGGCGGGCACCTTACCCACGGCAGCGCGTTCAATTTCTCCGGCAGGCTCTATCGCTTCGTCACCTATGGGGTGAGCCGGGAGACAGAGCGATTGGACTACGATGAGATCGAGCGGCTCGCCGTGGAGCACCGACCTAAGCTCATCGTGGCAGGCGCCAGTGCCTATCCCAGGATTATCGATTTTCAGCGGTTTCGCCAGATCGCCGACCTTGTGGGAGCACATCTAATGGCAGATATGGCCCACCTGGCGGGGCTGATCGCCGCTGGGGTGCATCCCACCCCCGTGCCCCATGCTGACATCGTCACCTCCACCACCCATAAGACGCTCCGAGGGCCGCGCGGTGGCTTCCTATTGTCCAAAGCGCGGTTTGCCTCTCCATTGGATGAGGCAGTCTTCCCAGAGATGCAGGGCGGCCCATTGATGCACGCCATCGCAGCTAAGGCGGTGGCCTTCGGTGAGGCAATGAAGCCGGATTTCGTCAGCTATCAGCGTGCGGTGGTGGAGAATGCCCGCATCCTGGCAAGCGAGCTTCAGCGGGAGGGGCTGCGCCTCGTCTCCGGGGGCACCGACAACCATCTCCTGCTCATCGATCTCTCCTCTACGGGGTTTACCGGCAAGCAAGTGGAGGAAGCCCTGGACTCCGTGTGGATCACGGTTAATCGGAATGCTATCCCCTTCGATAGTCGCCCTCCCCAAGTTACCAGTGGCATTAGACTGGGTACCCCCGCAGTAACCACGCGCGGCTTTGGCCCCGATGAAATGAGGAGCATTGCTCAGCTCATCGTTAAGGTGCTTGCAAATCTCGGTGATCGGCATACCTATAAGGAGGTGCGTCACGCCGTTAGCGGGATTTCCCGCCGTTTCCCGGTGCCCGGTCTGGGTTAGTTGTCCCTATAGCCTTTTCATGTTATAATCCATGTCATAATCATGGAGCCTATGCCAAAGTCTGGAGGTAATCGATTGCGCGACTACGAACTCGTAGTAATCATCAGCCCATCGGTCGCCGATGAGGAAATTGCCGCTACCATGGAGAAGATAAATCAATTCATCATCGAACGGGGTGGTTCTACCACTGAGGTGAATCAATGGGGTAGAAGGAAGCTTGCTTACCCGATAAGGGATTTTATGGAAGGGAATTATGTACTCACACAGTTCAGAATGGATCCCAAGCTAACTGCCGAGCTTGAAGCAAGCCTGGGACTCTCGGATGAGATCCTGCGCCACCTGCTGGTCAGGTTGAGTGATTAGGGAAAGGAGTTTGGAGATGGCGAGTTTGAATAAGGTAATGGTTATTGGAAACCTTGGCACCGACCCCGAGATGCGTTTTACCCCCAGCGGTAACCAGGTTACCTCCTTTCGTCTCGCTACCACGCGAACCTACACCACCTCTGAAGGGGAGAGAAAACAGGAGACGGAGTGGTTTACTGTGGTCACCTGGAGCAAGCTGGCGGAGACCTGCAATCAGTTCCTTGCCAAAGGTCGGCGGGCCTATGTTGAGGGAAGACTGAGAACCCATACCTGGGAGGGACAGGACGGCCAGAAGCGCTTCACCACTGAGATTGTGGCCAACAGGGTGATTTTCCTCGATCGCCCTGGAGCGGCCCCACTTCCTGAGGAGGCTGAGGAGGCTGAGGCGGTGGAAGCGGCGGAAGAGATACAGCCGGAGGAGCTCCCCTTCTAAAGGAACTAGGAGGGAATTAAGAAATGCCTGGAAGAAAGCCTGCAAGGTCGTCGAAAGCAAAGGGAAGAGGAAGGCCCGGCGGCAGCGGGGGCAGGAGGTTTATCCCAAAGCGCAAGGTCTGCTCCTTCTGTGTTGCCCACGTGGAAACTATCGAATACAAGGACCCAGCGATGCTCCGTCGCTATATCTCGGATCGGGGAAGGATCGAGCCTCGTCGCCGCACTGGCACCTGTGCCAGGCACCAGCGGGCTTTAGCGATGGCGGTAAAGCGGGCGCGGCATCTCGCGCTACTCCCCTTTACCCCAGCCCACATTCACCAGGCCGGCAGCATGGGCTCACGAGAATAAACGCTTTCCCACCTTAAACCTCCCTTCGATAACTTCCAAAGCCCCATAGAGCGCTTTATTACGAAAAAATGGCGAAAAAAGTAAAGGCGCCACCAAAGCGGGAGATCACCAAGCGTCGCCTGGCGCGATGGCAGTGGGAGAGGCGCAGGCGACGGATCATTATCGCCGCGGGCACGCTGGTTATTACCCTAGTCCTGGCAATCATCGGCTATGGAGTCTATGCCACAATCATCGCCCCGGCTGGGGAGCAGGTCACCACGGTAGGGGATAGGGTTTTTAGTCGGGCTGACTATGCCGATGCACTTCGCCTGTGCCAGCTTGGCTTTTATCCATCTTCAGGTAACGAGCGTGAAGATCCTATTCTGTTCTTGGAGATGAACGATCTGGTGAAGCAGGGAGCTGAGGCTTTCATAATGGAGGGGGCGCCCGCTCACGAACTGAGCGTCACCGATGATGAGGTCACCCAAGGGATCAGACTCTTGCTGGAAGAGGGAGGAGAACCACTTAGCGATGAGGAGTTCGAGGATCGCTACCAGCAGGTGCTCAGCAACATGGGGCTTTCGGATGAGAAATTCCGAGAGGTGATTAAGACGGACCTATTACGAGATAAGCTGGGCAAATATTTTGTAGGCCAGATTCCCCAATCTGCCGAGCAGGTTCATGTACAGGCAATCACGGTAGCCACCGAGGAGGAGGCACAGGTAGTAATGGGGAACCTGTCTGAGGGCGAGGATTTCGCCTCTCTTGCGGAGCAGCATGGTGATGGCGACCTGGGCTGGCTGCCCCGGGGGATAATGAGCCAGGAGTTTGACGAGTTCGCCTTTAGCAGCAATATCGGTAACGTTAGCGAGCCCTTTTTTACTAATGATGGCTACTATATAATCAAGGTCCTGGACAAGGAGGAGCGGGCGCTTGATGAGGAGGTACGAAAACAGCTAGCAACCAGCGAACTTGCTAGCTGGCTTGCGCAGGAGAGGGAGAATAAGGTGGAGCGCAACCCGAAGTACGATCAGGAAAATCCGGAATATATGAAAAATCTGGAAGACCTTTATGAGTGGGCCTTAGACCGAATAAGTTAGCGGAGGAAATGACAATTGGGTAAAAAGGAGAGCATCGGGATCGGACTGCTGGGGCTGGGCGTTGTGGGCGGCGGTGTGGCCCGGGCGCTATCCAGGCGGGCGGCGGCGCTCGATGCACAGGTGGGTTGCCCGCTACGCCTGAGGAAAATAGCGGAGAAAGATCTCGCCAAGACCCGCGCTTCGAAGATGGACTCCGATCTCTTTACCACCGACCCAACAGAGGTCATAGGTGACCCGGAGATCGATATAGTAATCGAGGTTCTGGGCGGCGAGCACCCCGCCATGGAATTTATCAACGAGGCGATGAGGAGGGGGAAATATGTGGTCACTTCCAATAAGGAGGTAATGGCAAAGCATTTCCCCGAGTTCCTCTCCCTGGCGAAAGAGAATGGAGTTGACATCCTCTACGAGGCCAGTGTTGGCGGCGGCATCCCCCTGATCGCCCCATTCAAGCAGGACCTTTTGGCCAATGAGATCTCGGCTATTTATGCCATTATCAATGGTACCACCAACTACATCCTTACCAGGATGGCCTCCGAGGGGCTCGATTTCTCCTCGGCGTTAAAGCAAGCGCAGGAGCTTGGCTACGCCGAAGCCGACCCGACAAACGATATCGAGGGGATAGACGCCGCATACAAGCTTGTCATACTCACCTCCCTGGCCTTTCATATCGAGGTGCGCCCCGATGACATCTATCGGGAGGGCATTTCCCGCCTCTCATCCCGCGACTTCCGCTACGCAAAAGAGCTGGGCTACGAGATAAAGCTCCTCGCCATCGCCAAAGAGCAGGATGGCGCCGTTGAGGTGCGCGTCCACCCTGTTTTCCTTCCCCAAGACCTGCTCCTGGCCAAGGTTGATGGCGTCTATAATGCAGTTCAGGTAGAGGGCGACCTGGTGGGGCGGGTGCTGTTCTACGGGCAGGGGGCGGGCCCTTCTCCTACCTCAAGCGCCGTAATCGCCGATGTGATCGATGTCGCACAGCGGATCAACCGCGGGGTAAAAATCACCCCAACATTGCGGCTTGACCCTAAAAAGCGGATCAAGCCCATCTCCGAGATCGAGACCCGGTACTATCTCAGGATGAGCACCATCGATCGCCCCGGCGTGCTGGCCAAGATCTCCAAGGTCATGGGTGACAACCTGATCAGCATCTCCTCGGTGATTCAGAAGGAGAGCGATGTCTCCGCCGATATGGCGGAGATCGTGCTCATGACCTACCCGGCAAAGGAGCAGGCAATGCAACAGGCGATGGGTGAGATCGAGCGCCTCGATGTGGTGCGGGAGATCTCGAACTTCGTCCGCGTGGAGGACTAAAAGGCTGTATCCACAGCAATATAACGGGTCGGCCGATTGGATAAAAAGAGTCATGAAGAAGGAGTATTTGAAGGACTTAAATGCTGTAGTTAGAATATTATTAAAGGATTCGTCTGTTAAAGAAACGGTGGACAATCTTAATGCGCAGATTCAAAAATCGAATGAGCCTTTTTTTTGGAAGACTATAGGTATAACCGCTTTTAAAGATAGACTTCCCCCAGATATAAAGTCTGTTTGGATATTTGTTCTTAGGGAAAATACTCCATCTGTTGCTCATTATCATCCTAATAGTATTCAACGTACGTTAATGATTGAAGGAAAAGGGAAAGTTAAAATTGGCAAACAATGGAAAGAGCTGAGATTATTTGATCCACAGGATGATGAAAGTTGGTGTATTATTAATAAAAATGTGCCACATGAATTTTACCCGGAAGAGCAAGAGATGGTGGTTATTTCTTTGCATACATGTTTTAGCCACGAGCTTATAGAGATAAACTGTGATGGCGGTGAACAGCGTTCATACGAACCTGAATGAATTGCTGCGACTTCGCCCAACAGAGCGTATCTGGCTTTGTGAGGCGAAAATCGGTTGCCAGACGATAAAAGTTAATAATGAAACAAGGCGTTTTAGAGAGGTACAGAGAATTTCTCCCCGTCACCCCAAAGACACCGATGATCACACTGGGCGAGGGGGATACCCCTCTGGTTCGCTCACGGCAGGTTGAGAAGGAGCTGGGCTGCGAGCTTTACTTCAAGCTGGAGGGGTGCAATCCCACCGGCTCCTTCAAGGACCGCGGGATGGTGGTGGCTGTGGCCAAGGCGGTGGAGGAGGGGAGCAAGGCCATTATCTGCGCCTCCACCGGCAATACCAGTGCCTCGGCGGCTGCCTTCGGTGCGAGATTCGGGCTGCGAACCATCGTCATCATCCCCGAGGGAAAGATCGCTCAGGGGAAGCTGTCCCAGGCCCTTATCTATGGGGCAGAGATCATCGCCATAGATGGCAACTTCGACCAGGCGCTGCAAATTGTGATCACCCTGACCAAGAAACATCCCCTTACCCTGGTCAATTCCATGAACCCCAATCGCATCGAGGGGCAGAAGACCGCTGCCTTTGAGATCGTAGATGCTTTGGGCGATGCCCCGGACTATCACTTCATCCCGGTGGGCAATGCGGGAAATATCACCGCCTACTGGAAGGGGTATGTGGAATACCACGGGGTGGGCAAATCCACCAAAAAGCCGAGGATGATGGGATTTCAGGCTGAGGGGGCGTCCCCTATTGTTCAGGGGAGGATCTTCGAGCACCCGGAGACGGTGGCCACAGCGATCAGGATCGGAAATCCGGCAAGCTGGCAGGAGGCGGTCGCCGCCAGGGATGAATCGGGTGGTCTCATCGACTCGGTCACCGATGAAGAGATACTCTCCGCCTATCGCCTGCTCGCTACCTCGGAGGGCATCTTCGGCGAGCCGGCCTCTGCGGCCTCCGTGGCCGGTCTATTGAAGGTCACCGGACAGGGCATGAGCCTGAAGGACAAAATAGTGGTCTGCATCATCACCGGTGCCGGGCTGAAGGACCCGGATACTGCGATAGAATGCGCCCAGCCTCCTGCTGAGCTTCCCGCGGAGCTCGCCGCTATCGAGCGAGCATTAGGACTGGAATGATGCTGGGGAAAGGAGGTCTCAATGGCTAAAGTGAGCATGGCAGGCGCAGGAAAGTACTCTCACCACTACCCCAGGGTGGCTGCTATAGTTACCGTTCACGCCGGGGGAAAGGACAACTGCATGGCCGCAGCATGGCACTCCTCCATTTCAGTTAATCCTCCCCTCTTTGGGGTTTCCATCGCACCGAAAAGGTTTACCTTAGAGCTGATACTGGAGGCTAAGGAGTTTGGGGTGAACTTCATGCCCATTGAGAAGGCGGAGCTCGTTGCCTCTGTAGGCGGCATCTCAGGAAGGGAGGGGGACAAGTTCCAGAGGTGGGGGATCGAAAAGGAGAAGCCGCTGAAGACATCGGTGCCCGTCTTGAAGGATGCCTACGCCTGTTACGAGTGCCGGCTGGTGGACCATAAAACCTATGGCGACCATGTATGGGTTGTTGGCGAGATACTGGCTTCCCACTTTGAGGAGGAGCTATTTACCGCGGAGCAGGCGCTCAATTTAGAGCGCGTTTCACCCGCCCTTTACCTTGGGGCGGAGCTCTATACCATTCCGGCAAAGGATACCATCCGACACCTGGACCGCAAGGTCTACGGGAAACGCTGAAAGGAGGGCCATTGGTCGACGAGCGCAAGATTGAGAAAGCAGTGCTATCCATAATCGAAGCTATCGGTGAAGACCCAACGAGGGAGGGCATGGTGGGGACCCCCAGGCGCATTGCCGAGATGTATGCCGAGCTTTTCATGGGTATCGGCGTCGACCCCAAGGAGGAGCTTGCCGTCGGCTTTGAGGAGGGGCACCACGAGATGGTGATTATCAAGGACATCCCCTTCTACTCACTATGTGAGCATCACCTTCTCCCCTTCTATGGAATTGCTCACATCGGCTATATCCCCAAGGGGCGCGTTGTCGGTGCCTCGAAGCTGGCCCGCGTGGTGGAGATTCTGGCGAAGCGTCCCCAGATTCAGGAGAGACTGACCACACAGATCGCGGAGACAATCATGGAAGCCCTCGAGCCCAATGGGGTGGCGGTGGTGATCCAGGCAGAGCACATGTGCATGACCCTGCGGGGGGTGAAAAAGCCGGGGTCGAACATCATCACCTCAGCGAACAGGGGGCTGTTCCGTACTAATGCAGCCACCCGCGCCGAATTCCTCTCCCTGGTGCAAGGGCGCTAGTTTCGTACCCCAGCGGTTATTTGCTTCCGAGACTGGGAATTGTTGGCTTCTAAAGGAAGAGTTGTTAAATCGCTTCCCTCCCCTGACCAGCTTATAGATGCTTACGCAGCGGGATTTCCTTGATGAAGAAGTTTGCTATGAAAGCCACAGCGATCACGCCAAGAGCAACTAGGAAGACCTCTGTCAGAGCCGAATTCAGAGCCTCGCGCAGCGTTGATAGTAACTGCTCAAAAAGTGCAGCGCCTTGAGACCCCATGCTTTCGAAAAAGCTTCTCAGTTGATCCTGTGCCTCGGGGCTGACCAGCGCCTGGGGGTTATCAATAATGGAGGATAATTGCTCAGAGGGAACAACAGCCGATACCTCGGGCGGGAGACCCTCCTTGAACTCGGTTGCGAAGCGGTGGGTCATTAAGGAACCTACGACAGCCAACCCTAAAGCGCCGCCGATAGAGCGGAAGAAAGCATTCGTAGAGGTGGCTATTCCCATAACGGAATAAGGCACGGCGTTCTGAACCGCAATGATGTACATGGGCATAGTGATGCCCAAGCCGAAGCCCATCACAGCTATGTTCATTACGGCCGTCGCATAGCTGGTTTCCACCGTCATCCTGGAGAGTAGAAAGAAACCCAGAGCCATGATTATAATGCCGGCCGTGCCCTGGAGCCGATAGTGCCCTCCTGCGCGCGAAAGCACCTGGCCGGAGATCACACTACCCACCACTAAACCCAACATCATAGGCGTCAGAAAACCGCCGCTGGCTGTGGCGGATGTCCCCAGCACCCCCTGGAAGTAAAGCGGGATAAAGATAATACCGGTGAACATGCCAAAGCCCAAGATGAAGGTGACTAATGATGACACGCTCACTATCCGGTTCCTGAAGATCCACAGGGGCAGGATGGGTTCTTTAGCCCGGCTCTCAACTATTATGAAGAGGAGCAACATGGCCAGTGAGAAAGCGAACGTGAACAGGATGGGGAAGGAGAGCCAATCGTAATTGACACCGGCCCAGGATAGAGCCAGCATCAGCGGGACCACAGTAAGTATCAAGGTTATTATTCCGGCATAGTCAACCCTGTGTTTCCGAACGCCGGGTCGCAGCTGAGGGAAGAAGAATATAAACAGTAGCATAATAAGTATACCGAAAGGGATGTTGATGAAAAAGACCCAGTTCCAGGAGAGGTTGTCGGTTATGTAGCCGCCGAGAGTCGGCCCGATGACCGATGATAAGCCAAACACCCCGGACAGTAATCCCACATATTTCCCGCGTTCGGCTGGTGAGAAAAGGTCGCCGATGGCGATGAAGGCCATACCCATTATGGCCCCGGCGCCTATGCCCTGAAATGCCCTGAAGGCGATGAGCTGCATCATCGTCTGGCTGGTGCCGCAGAGGATAGAGCCCACTATGAAAACCGCTATCCCGCCGATAAGGAACCACTTGCGGCCGTACATATCGCTCAGCTTGCCAGCAATCAGCAACGTTATAGTGGAGGCGATGATGTAAGCGGTGGCCACCCAGGTGTACTGGGCGAATCCGCCAAGGTCGGTGATGATCCGCGGCATGGCGGTACCGACAACCGTCTGGTCCAGCGAGGCGAAGAACATGGCCAGCATAACGCCTGCCATAGTGAGAACCACCTGGCGTTTTGGCAGTTCACGATGGCCAGTCTTTTTGCCCTGTAAATCGTTATCCATAAAGTTATTCTTGGACGCGGAAGGACCTTATCGCCAGGGTGCCCATGACGATGCCAAACAGGGCGACCACTGCGACGTCGAGGATGATGGGCATTCGATAGCCAAAGAGCTCTATCCCGAACATGGCTGACTCCGATGACCCCAGGACCACCTGGCGCAGGGAGTCAATGCCGTAGGATACGGGGTTGAACTTGACCGCGGTGCCCAGCCATGCAGGCAGGAACTGGGTGGGAAACATTGCCGGTGATATGAAGAACAGGGGGAACAGAATTAGCTGCACCACCACCTGGAAGGCCTCCATGCTCCTTATCCGTGAGGCGATGAGTAGCCCCATGGAAGTAAGGGATACGGAGAAGACAAACATCAGCGCGATTAGCAGGAAAGCTTCGCCCACCGTCAGGCTCACGTGGGCGAAGGGGATGAAAACGAGCATAAAGATACCCTGAATGGTGGCGATTGTGGCGCCCCCCAGGGCCTTGCCTATAGCTACGGAGGTGCGGCTGATGGGGGCGACCAGCACCTCCTTAAGAAAGCCGAACTCCCGATCCCAGACCACAGAAACCCCGGTCATAATAGAGGTGAAGAGCACCACCATGCCGATGATGCCGGGGTACATAAACTGGATGTAATCGAAGTCCCCGTCTCCGGCCCCCCCAAACACACTAGAGGCAATCCCGGTGCCAAAGACGACCAAAAAGAGGAAGGGCATAATAAAGGCGGTGATCAGCCTAGCTCGATCCCGCCAGAAGCGAAGCAGGTCGCGATACCAGATAATATATACGCCCCTCAGGTTGCTCAATGAAATCTACCAGCCCTACCCCTAGCCGAGCGCATCGCCCACTGCTTCTTCATTACCGCCACTCCACCCACTTCATCGCGGATCTCCCGCCCGGTGATCTTCATAAACACATCATCGAGAGTGGGGCGGCGAACGCTGATACTATAGAGCCCGCTTTTGAAGTTGTTTACCAGGGTGGGGATAAACTCCTCTCCGTTTTGCACCTCGAAAAAGATACCTTCGCTACCGCGCTGGGCCTCAATGTTATATTGTTCGCGAATCTCCGCCACTGCCGCCTCGGCATCCTCCGTCTTCAGGGTGACGATGTCGCCGCCAACCATCCGCTTCAGGGCATCCGGGGTATCCAAAGCGATGATCTTGCCGTGGTCGATAATGGCGATGCGATCGGCGACCGTAGCCTCATCCATGTAATGGGTGGTGAGGAAGATGGTGATGTTCTCCCGCTTCCGCAGATCCAGGATATAATTCCAGATGTGGAAGCGGGTCTGGGGATCGAGCCCCAAAGTGGGCTCGTCAAGGAAGAGCACCTTGGGATAGTGCAGGAGGCCGCGGCCGATCTCCAGGCGACGCCTCATGCCACCGGAGAAATGCTCCACCACATCCTTGCGCCGGTCCCAGAGGTCTACCATCTTCAGAACCTCCTCGATGCGCTGCTTGCTCAACGACCGTGGGATGTTATAGACTCCAGTGTGGAACTCGAGGTTTTGTAAAGCGCTGAGCTTGATATCGAGGCTGGGGTCCTGAAACACCAGGCCGAGGGATCTCCTGACCTCGTTTTGCTGACGCACTACATCGAACCCGTTGAGGCTCGCCCTTCCCGAGGTCGGTCTCATCAGGGTGCAAAGGATGTTGATAGTGGTGGTCTTCCCCGCTCCATTGGGACCGAGGAAGCCGAAGATCTCCCCCTCCACCACATCAAAGCTGACATCATCCACCGCGACCAGGTCGCCGAATTTCTTTACCAGATGCTCCACCTCGATAATTTTCTGCATTTTTCGCCCTTTGGGAATGTTAGCAGATGTATTTTACCACGTATGCCAGCCTTGTTAAAGAGAATGTACTCGTTCATATTACTAGCGACACAGCACTCCTGTGTCACCCCGATCTGTGGGGGGAAGGGTCTAAAGAGTACTGGAGATTATTGGCGTGGTTTCCCCTGAGCGAGATTCTTCGGTCGCTTTGCCCAAGGAGAATGACAGAAAACTACGGGCTCAGCACAACCGGGGAGTACTACTTTTCAGCTGCGATTTTTTTGCGGGATGCCCGTTGTGATGTGTCACCGCTCCATCTGAACGGCCAGAGAAGCCTCTAGGCCGAAAAAACTAGGCCATATAGTGGATCCTGATCAGCTTGAGAAACCACGTGGGTAGGGGCTCGATGATGCGGAGAATCCCAAAGGCGGCAAGGCTGGCGAGGATGCCGATGGCCACCCCTGCTACTATGTCCAGGGGGTAGTGCACCCCGATATAAACCCGGGCGAAGCATAAGAGAACTGCCACAAAGAACATAGCGGCTGCCAATCTTCCCCTCTTCATGAGCCAGACGCCGGTGGCAAATGCGAAGGAAACCGCTGCCGACTCGCTGGGGAAGGATGGGTCGGTTCGCGCATAGGCGATAAGGTTGACCAGGTCCGGATAGGCATCGGAGGGTCGAAGGCGGTCCGGGCCATACTCAGTGATGAAATGTATAATAAGGCCGGTTAGACCTATCGCTATCACAGCGCAGAGAACCGCCCTCTGGTTAATCTCCCTCTGTGCAGCACTGCGGAAGCCGACCCAAAGAAAGAGCAGGAGGAGGGGCACAATAGTAAATACGAAGTAGTCATCTCCAAACAGCCTCATCAGCCAATCCAGGATGGGCATCTTCCCGGCTAATCCATTTATCCAGAAGAAAAGGGTTTCGTCTGCGGAGATGATCGCATCCATGACTATTCTTTTCCTTTTCCATTGCGAAGGCTGCGGGTGATCGCTTGAAAGAAGGTCATTTCTCGAAGGGCCTCCAGCCCCTCTGGAGCCTCTTCCTTCATCTCCTCAGGGATCCTAGGGGAGAGTCTGAATTTCACAATTGAGGAGATCGCGATGGTGGTCAGCAGCGCGAACCCAACAGCGAGCACGAAGAAAATCACGGATTCGCCCTCCCCCATGACGAGCCCGATGTCAGGGGGCATGGGGTTGGACCAGCCATAGCGGAAAAGATCGCTTACGGTAAAAGCATAGCCAAACTCAGGGTGAGGATTGCCCACGATGTAGAACCAGCAGAATCCCCCTACGATTAACAGGGCGCCGAAGATGTATCCCCACTTTAGCCTTTTAAAGAAGGATAGCCCGTTTAAATTGGCATATGAGGCTGCTATCTGCAATACGCCAAGAGAGGCGAGGTAGATAAAGAGGAAATACACTCCAACAAACGTGAGCATTAGCGCTGGAGTTCCCCCCTCATCATATTATGTGCTCCTCCAACTTCGGTGGCGAAAAATCACCAGAAGGCTATGCCAATCAACCGGATGCCACTGAGCTGAGCCTGCGATATTGCCCACGGCCGCGCTCAACCTTCTAAGGCGGGTTCGCCACGAGGTTTGGCTCTCCAGGTCCACGAGGCATTAATGGTAAAGTTCCACAGAGTGGCTCCCGCTATGCCAATTAGGTTGGAGATGAGGTAGCTTATCCCCAAGACCTCGGTAAATGTCAAGAGTATCGCCATATTGATACCCAAGCCGGCTATGCTCACCAGGTTGAACTTCAATGCGCGGCGTAGAACCGACTGTATGCCCGGAGATCGCCGATCCCTGAAGGTCCAAATGTCGTTTAAGATAAAATTAGTCAGGATTGCCGTCTCGATGGCAATGGCGGCAGAGAGGACATAATACAGCCCCAGACCTTCTGTAAGCATCCATAATAGACCCTCATTGACCAAAACACCGCTTAACCCGACCAAGCAGAACTTGATGAATCTTATTGTCCCCCCTGATCCTGCCAGACGGTAAAGGTGTTTCAGATAGTTAATCCCCTCTCCAGCATTTAGATTGCTTTCCCCTCTTTCCCTCTCCCTGAGGACATACGGGACCTCAGCTACCTCGCTGGGTTTTCCCCTGACAAGCACCTCCAGAAGGATTTTATACCCGGTTGGACTCAGTGCCACACCATCAATAACTTTTCTCCTCAGCAGGAAGAAACCTGACAAGGGGTCTTTGATCCCTCTGATCGAGGGCAAGAGGAGTTGTGCTAATAACTTAGATCCCTTTGATACGATCTTCCTCTTCACACTCCACCCCTCGCTGCCCCCACCCTCAACGTATCGACTGGCGATAATAACTCCCGCTCCGTTCCTTATCTCCTTTAGCAGTTCAGGCAATATCTCTGGCGGATGCTGTAAATCGGCGTCTATGACTCCAAAAATCTCTCCCTTAGCCTGCTTGAATCCATCAACTACTGCTGAAGCCAAGCCCCTCTCATTTCTCCTGGTAATCACTCTAACCGGGTACTTTTGGGTAAGGCTTTTAGCAAGCTCTGAGGTCCCATCAGGACTGTTATCATCAACCACGATAAGCTCATAGCTGTAGCGCGACAAAGATTGGTGAACCCTCTCGATCAATGTGGCAATGTTCTGCCTCTCGCAATATGTTGGCACTATCAAGGAAAGCTCAGGATTCGGTGAATTCTGTGATTTCATAGTTCCTCATTAGTATCATTTTAACCAAAAACCTGGCAGGCAGACGTCCGGTGACAGGGAACCACAAGTAGGCCCCGAAAAGACGGCCAGCAACTGGCTTTTTAAACAACAATATCCCGCTGAGCTTGCCATAGGCTGATGGGATAGCACCGATGAGATAACCCAATAATAACTAATAAGATGGAGCTCCAGATCATCTGTTTTGTCCCGCTCTGCTCATGCCTTGACCAACTTATAGGCAGGGGTGCACCAATCGAGGTATCTCTTGCTTTTGCCCAGGATCACATCGAAGTAAAGAGCCTGAAGTTTTTTGGTGATATCGCCCACTTCGCCGCGTCCCACCTTGCGGTGGTCGATCTCAGTGACCGGGGTAACATGGGCGGCTGTGCCGGTAAGGAAGCATTCATCAGCGGTGTAAAGCTCGCCGGGGGCGATAGACCGCTCGATGGTCTCGATGCCCAGCTCACTTTTCGCCAGCGTGATCACCGTATCTCGGGTGATCCCGATGAGGATGTTATCGGAGCTTGGCGGCGTGACTAGCTGTCCATCGATTATCAGGAAGATATTCTCCCCGCTCCCCTCGGAGACGTGACCATCATGGGTAAGCAGGATAGCCTCATCGAAGCCTTTCTCCACGGCCTCGGTCTTTGCCAGGGCGCTGTTCACATAAAGCCCGTTGATCTTGGCTCTCGGGGGGATCATGCTGCTGTCGATGCGCCGCCAGGAGCAGACGCAGCATTTTGCCCCCTTGGTGATATCGAGGTAAGGGCCGAATGGTATGGCGAAGAGCAGGAAGCTGGCCTCCAGGTTGTGAAGCCTCACCCCCACCTGTTCGGAGCTCTTGTAGGCCATGGGGCGAATGTAGGTATCCTCGCGATAGCCGCACCGCTGGACCAGCTCTATGGTGAGCGCGAAGAGCTCATCCTTAGTGCGGGGGATTTCGATCTGGAGCACGCGGCAACTCTCGAGCAGCCTTTGGTAGTGTTCAGCGAGGCGAAAGATGTACATCTGCCCCTGCTCCTCGTTCCAGTTGCCCCGAATCCCCTCAAAGCAGGCGGTGCCGTAGTTGAAGGCGTGGGTCATGATCCCGATCTTGGCCTCGGCGAGGGGGACAAACTTTCCATCGAAAAAAGCATAGGGCGGCATATGACCCTCCTTTTATACCAGAATAGAGAAATTATATACCAGTAGGGCTTAAAAAGACAAGCTTGAAGGGTGCGGCGTATTGATTAGTGCAAAAAAGGGTTGACAGGGCGCTATTCGGGGGTGTATACCGATTGACACAGAAGGAGGTTAAAGATGAGAATCTGTTTAGTCGGTGTCGGCCAGTCGGTGCCCGGTTTCGAGGATATCTGGTTTGGCATAATAGAAAAGGGCTACAAGAAGGTACTGCGACTGGACACGGAGGTAGTGCAAAGGGGACTAAAGGTTGGGCTTGGTAATCCCTTAGATTACACTAATAATTATTACACTCACCTGAACCTGGGGAGCATCGTGGAGGCATTTATCGAGGCGGAGAAGGAGGGGTTTGATGCCGCGGTGGTGGGCTGTTTTGATGACTGGGGGATCAAGGAAGCAAGTGCCGTTGTGGATATACCGCTCATTGGACCCGGTCTATCAAGTATGCTCTTTGCCTGCCAGTCGGGCCGCAAGTTTGCCGTGATCGTGGCCAACATGCCAGGAATCGTTCCTCATATTGAAGAGCAAATCAGGGCATATGGTTTACAGGACCGGCTGATACCCAACGGCGTGGTCAACGATATACATACCTTTGAGGATACCTGGACCAAGAGTTTCGCCGACCCGCAGTTTGCCGCCGACGGTGTTGTGGAAAAGTCGAGGGAATTGGTGGCTCAGGGTGCGGATGTAATAGTAGTTGGCTGCTGTGGTATAGGCCCGTTCTGCAGCGCTGCTGGCTTACATAAAATCGAAGTGGATGGCAGAAATATACCTATCCTGGACGCTCAGATGATAGCCGTGAAGACCGCTGAGATGGCTGTCGATATCAAGAAAGGGACAGGCCTGCCGTTTACCAGTCTGCCGCGGCCGCCAGCAGAGGATGTGAAAAGGGTAAGGGATATATTTGGATTGCCCACTTAGCCTGAGGTAAAAGTTGGCTCTCTTGCCCGAGTAATGTATTGCAGCAATAAACGGAGTGCCGCAAGCATGTATCTTTTCGGCGGCTCATCTCCCGTCGTTATGGATAAACAAATCAGGCTCTCTCTATTCTCAATGATATTTTAGGAGGATGAAGATGGAAGCATCAGAAAAGCTTGAATATGTAAAAAGGTATATCAATGGAGTTAGCGCACACGATATCGAAGCTATTAAGGCGATATACGATGATAACGCAACCGTGGAAGACCCTGTCGGAACTGACCCTCATGTAGGCATAGATGCTATTTGCAAGTTCTATGAGCAGGCTTTCAATGCTGAGCTCAAGTTAGAACTTGCTGGGCCAGTTAGGTATGCGGGCAATGCGGCTGTGTTTCCTTTCGTTTGCACTGTTATCCTGGGTGACTCTAAGCTCAAGATTGACGCTATCGATATTTTCGAATTCAATCAAAATGGCAAGGTGCAGACAATGAGAGCTTATTGGGGGCCGGAAAACTGCTCTTCGGAATAACTACTGAAAGAGGCCGTGTCAGCATCTCAAATACAATCAAGAAAGAGCCATCTAACCACTCAATGCAAGCGACCGCCAATGGCGGCTTATAAAACCGCAGGCTACCACTAAAGCTTACAGAGCGGGTGTATCGGTGTACCATTTCAAGGATTGTAAGGAATAATTTTTTGGTATAAAGGTATAAATATGATGTATAATAGAAGTCATGAAGTTTCATTCCTTTTGGGTGAGGATTGAAAACTAACCCCTATATCTTACTTCTAAAGGAGCAGAATAGATGGCAGATGATGAGATAAAACAGGCTGACGAATGGGCTGACGATGAATTATGCAAGTGCCACCATTTCAAGTCGGACCATCGTGCCAAATATACCGGCTATATGAAGAACGGTAAAGGCTGTTTTGAGGAAGGGCAGGGAAGTTGCATAATGTGCGACTGTCCTCAGTTTACACGGTCTAGTTCCAGCAAAAGACGAAGATTGGATATTGCTATGGCAGGTACGCTTATCCAGTTAGATGCCACACCAGTACCCAAACAGATTGAATGGGCGAAGGAGAATCCAGATTTGGCCATTTCACTAATCTGGTGGCGACATTTGAACGCACAAGAGATGCATAGGTCAACTATTGAGGCTGTGAAAAGCCCGTCCCCTACCGACAATAAGGCAATCAAACGCAGGCTATTTAAGAAAAAGGTGAGAATTCCCTAGCCTCTGTGGGCAATAAGATAAGATGGGGGAGCTGCCTGGTGACGGAGGTAGCTCCCTTCTCACCTTGCCAGCACAACCTCCCTTTCTAACCATTTAACCACTTCATGAACTCCCACTGCTTTCCCATGTAACCTACCTTAATACCGCCTTCGCTACAAAAAGCATACTAGGCACTTTGTGACAGGCATACATATACTGGTTATCGCTCAAGTGCTATAATAGAGCAAAGAGTCCAGCCAGGCGGATTTGAAAGCAATATGACCATACATGGGCAAAGTATGTTGGCCAGTTCGACACCACTGACGAAGGTGCTTGGTGTATTCTTG
>SOIC01000166.1 GCA_004377275.1 Dehalococcoidia bacterium | reverse complement strand
CTTTGGTTTCGCCTTTGCTTTAGCCCTTGCCTTCGCCGGCTCTTCGACAACGATGACCTTTAACTTAGGCACAAGGTCTCTTGTTAGCCTCACCGAAACCTCATATTCGCCCAGTTGGTGGATCAGCTCATCAAGCTCGATCTTTCGCTTATCGATATCCTGTCCGGTGAGCCGTTGCACCTCCTCGGCGATGTCCCCGCTGGTGATCGCCCCATAGAGGCGATCCTGAGCCCCAATCTTCGCCCTAATAGTGACCGCTAACCCCTCCAGAGTCTGGGCTATGTCTGTCATCCCGGCATTGGCTGTGAGCTGTCTGCGCTCCTCTGCGTGACGCTGCTCCTCAGCCCGCTTCAGTAAAGAAGGAGAGGCAAACTCGGCAAGCCCCTTGGGGAGGAGAAAATTCCTGCCGTAGCCATCGGCCACCTCCTTCACCTCTCCCGCCTCCCCTAGCCCGGCCACATTCTGAAGTAAAACTACCTTCATTTTTTCTCCCTTTTTGCCCTTTTCGCTCGTTTCACTCTATAAATCTTGCATAACAATGAAATTGGTTATGATAGTTTCTCCTCTTTTCCCTGGTGGCCATTATTATAATCCACGCCGCCGAAAATAAAAAGAGAAGACTACGGATAATATGCCCTAGAGAGAAAAGAAAGACCGCACCATAATGAACTCTGGTGCGGTCTTAAAACACATTCTAAGATACCGTTAACAGTGTGCTATTAGCCGGTGAGCAATTCAGCGACCACATCGCTGACCTCACGCCCATCCGCCTTGCCCTTGAGCTGGGGCATAAGCTGGGACATCACCCTGCCCTTATCGCCGGGCCCCTGGGCCCCAACCTGCTCCATCACCTCACGGGCCGCCGCCACAACCTCCTCACGGCTCATCTGTTTCGGCAGATATTCCAAGAGAGTAGCCAGTTCCGCTTCCTCCTTAGCCACCAGGTCCTGGCGATTCCCCTTAGCAAACTCGGCTATGCTCTCGCGGTGCTGCCTCACTTCCCGGGCGATGATATCGATAACACCAGCATCATCCAGGGGAGCGCCTTTAGCGATCTCGGCATTCTGCACCCCTGCCCTAACCAAACGGAGCGCCGACACCCGCGTCTTGGCACCCCCTTTTAGCGACTGTTTCAAGTCAACTGCCATCTTTTCCTGTAACGTCATCAGCGCCTCACAACCGAGCGCGCTCCATTGCTACTTCGGGTGGTCTTGCGACGTTTCGCTGCCTCTTTCCGCTTTCGCGTGGTGCATGGTTTCTCATAATACTCTCTTCGCCGAAACTCAGATAGAATACCAGCCTGCTGCACCTTCCGATTGAACCGCCTTAGAAGATTCTCGAAGTTCTCGGTCTCTTCAAGCTTTACTTCAGCCACATGATCCCCTCCTTTCCCGCCGCTAAAGCACGGCATATTCATAAATATTCTAGCCACTTACTCGCCATGTGTCAAGGGACAAAAAGGCTTCCCGGCAGTGGCATATTTTCCGCAGCCGCTTGCGCGACCAGTATCGTCTGCGCTGGGACGTTTCACTTCCGTGTTCGGGATGGGAACGGGTGGGGCCGCCCCGCTCAAACCACCGGAAAGCCACTACCCATTTTAGCAGAGACATATCACGCTGTAAAGAGCGCTTAACAGTGATACTACGGAATGCTATAATAAGAAGAGAGACCGGCATAACATTGGGACATATGGCGATATATAGAATGCATAGAATGCGTAGATGACTGAAGAGGAAGAGATAAAAAAGCAAACCCTCGAAATCCTTGAGTCCCGCTCCAGAGAGCGGGGCAAGCTAATCCCCATCTTACAGGACATCCAGGCTAAGTTTGGCTATCTGCCCCGTGAAGCGATGCTCGAGACCGCCAATTTCCTGGATATTCCGGAAAGTGAAGTCTACTCCGTGGCCACTTTCTACAATCAGTTTCGCTTCGTGCCGCCGGGGAAGCACCAGGTAAAGGCATGCCTGGGCACGGCCTGCCAGATAAAGGGGGGCAGGATAATCATCGAGGCGTGGCAGCGGGAGCTGGGCATCAAGGTGGGGGAGACCACCACAGACCGCGAGTTCGGATTGGAGCGGGTCGCATGCGTCGGCTGCTGCGCCATGGCGCCGGTAACGGTGGTCGATGAACAGGTTGAAGGCAAGGTATCGCCCACCAGGGTCAAAGGAATTCTGCTGGCCTTCGACCTGGCGAAACAGAAGACGAGTAAAAAGGTTAAAAAGGCTAAATCATCGTAAGCAATTTCTATTCTCAAGTCTGAACCAGAGAAACGAGCGAAAAGGGTGAAAGAAAGCGCGGTTAAATCACCACAAGAGACGTTTGAACGCATTCAGGAGCGAGCCCTCGCCGAGTGGGATGCTCTTTCAAATAGCCCCAAGCCTCGCATCACCATCGGCACTGCGACCTGCGGCCGAGCCGCCGGCGCCTTGGAGGTTTTAAAAACCTTTAAGGAAGAACTAGCAGAGAAAAGGGTCGATGCCATCATCACCGAAGTGGGGTGTATGGGCCATTGCTATGCCGAGCCACTGGTGGTTATTACCAAGCCAGGCCTTCCCCCGATCTGCTACGGATATGTGACGCCGGGTATCGCCGCGCGGCTCATCTCCGATTACATTCTCGGTAATGACCCCTGCCCCGAGTTTGCCCTCGGTGCCCTCGAGGAGAACGAGCTCATCCCCACCATTTTTGACCAGCCGAGGTTTCAGTACGAAAAGCGCATCCTTCTGGCGCGCTGCGGGGATATCGACCCCGAAGATATTAACCAGTATATCGCCAATGGCGGCTATGCTGCGCTACTGAAAGCTCTGGGCATGGCGCCACAGGACATCATCGAGGATATTACACGCTCCGGGCTCAGGGGGCGGGGCGGCGCTGGATTCCCTACCGGGGACAAGTGGCAGATATGCCGCGATGCTCCCGGCACCGCCAGGTATGTCATCTGTAACGCCGATGAGGGCGACCCGGGCGCCTTCATGGACCGTGCCATCCTGGAGAGCGACCCCCACTCCGTCATCGAGGGCATGATCATCGCTGGTTATGCCGTTGGCGCAGCCAAAGGCTACATATACGTTCGTATCGAGTATCCGCTGGCGGTGGCACGTGTCGATACCGCCCTGAGGCAGAGTGCGGAGCTGGGACTCCTCGGCGACGATATCATGGGCCACGGTTTTGGCTTCGAGATCGAGGTGATGCGGGGCTCCGGGGCATTCGTTTGCGGCGAAGAGACCGCGCTCATCGCATCGCTTGAAGGGAGACGCGGCTGGCCATGGCACCGCCCTCCGTTCCCCGCCACCGAAGGCCTGAAGAACCAGCCGACGCTGATCAATAACGTCAAGACCCTTGCGAGCGTCCCGCCAATCATCGACCGCGGTGCGGAGTGGTTCGCAAACATCGGCACACCAGCCTCAAAGGGAACAGCCGTCTTCGCCCTGGCAGGCAAGGTGCTCAACACCGGCCTTATAGAGATACCGATGGGCACGACACTACGAAAACTCATCTTTGAGGTGGGCGGAGGCATCCCCAACGGCAGGAAATTCAAGGCAGTGCAGATTGGAGGCCCGTCGGGTGGCTGTCTCCCCGAGAGCCTCCTGGATCTGCCCATCGACTTCGACTCGCTCACTGAGGCGGGAGCCATGATGGGGTCTGGGGGTATGGTCATCCTCGACGAGGATAACTGTATGGTCGATACCGCGCGCTACTTCCTCGACTTCACCCGCAAGGAATCATGCGGCAAGTGCACCTTTTGCCGCCTGGGAACGGCACAGATGCTGGATATACTCGAGGACATAACCAGGGGTGAGGGAAATCCTGGCGACATCGCTCTCCTTGAGGAGCTAGCGGCCGATATCAAAGGTGGAGCGCTCTGCGGCCTGGGGAAGACAGCGCCCAACCCGATCCTGACCACCCTGCGATATTTTCATGAAGAGTATGAGGCTCATATAGCTGAGAAGCGCTGCCCGGCGAAGGTGTGCCCGGAACTCACCGCATTTTACATCCTACCAGTGAAGTGCGAGCGCTCCTGCGATGCCTGTGTCGGCTCCTGCCCGGTGGAAGCAATCTTCAGTGGCAAAAAGGGGATCAAGGTCATCGACCAGGAAAAGTGCGTCAAGTGCGGCTCCTGTGTCGATGCCTGCCCACCCCAGTACAGCGCCGTTATTAGGATATCGCCGGTTAGCGAGCTACCACCTTCAGAACCGAGGCCTCCTGATAAAAATGGAAAAGATTAAGCTAACTATCGACGGTGTCCCAATTCGGGCAAAGCAGGGCGAAAAAGTCCTTTTCGCCGCCCTGGATGCGGGCATCTATATCCCCAACCTGTGCGCCATTAGCGGCGTCAGGCCGCATGCCGGCTGCCGCCTCTGCTTCGTCGAGATCGAGGGAAGGCCCCAGCCGGTTACCGCCTGCACCGAGGAAGTAGCCGAGGGCGCCATTGTCCACACTGATGGGCCCCGCATCCGCCGGCTCCAGCGAACCGCCCTGGAGCTGCTGCTGGCGTCACATCCCATCGAATGCAAGACCTGCCCGGCAAACAAACACTGCGAACTGCAAAACATCGCATCTTTCCTTAAGGTCAATCTGAATACGAAGCGCTTCCGCAAGAAGCTTCGTGACCTACCAGTGGACGACAGCCATCCCGATATCATCCTCGATCCGAATATGTGCGTCGTCTGCAGCAAATGCATCTGGGCCTGCGTGGAACAGCGGGGCATCGGCGCACTCAACTATGCCTTTCGCGGCGACCGCACCATCATCAGCGCCTTCGGGGGCGATCGCCTGGTCGATACCAGATGCGACGGCTGCGGGCTATGCGCCGAGGTCTGTCCGGTGGGCGCTATTTCGAAAAATGTGAAAAAGTCCACGTGAACAAACACAGGTGACATCATTGATGGAGATCCCGTTTTCCAAATGGCATGCCGCAATTCCCTACAGAAGGTCCCGGCGCACTTATGACTCCACCGATCTTGAGCCAGACCTGCTGTCCCACATGCAAAACATTTGCCGCGATTTCAGACCTTTCCCGCAGGCCAGAGCAGAGCTAACAACCCAATCGCCCGATGAAATTTTTAAGGGAATCATCGGCCATTACGGTAAGATCAAAGGCGCTCCTGCCCTTATCGCCTTTATTGGCAAGATGGATGATCCTTACATTCAAGAAAAGGTTGGCTACTTGGGAGAAGGTATCATCCTGGAGGCAACAGCTATGGACCTGGCCACTTGCTGGGTGGGCGGGTTTTTCCGCCCTAAAGTTGCTGCATCCATCGTCGGCACCGGCGAAAACGAAAGAGTTTTAGCAGTAACCCCCGTTGGCTACGCCATAGAGGACTTTTCACTGGAAGAAAGAATAATGACGGGCTTTGGTCGAACCCACCGGCGCAAACCCCTGGCAGAACTGGTCACCGGACTGGGGCAGGCGGAGTGGCCTCATTGGATGAAATCAGCCCTGGAAGCAGCTACGCTAGCCCCTTCCGCTATCAACAGACAGCCCTGGCGCTTCTATGTAGAACCAGATAGTATAACCGTTTCCGTATATGGTTCAAGGCTCGAGTTTGGTATATCCAAGCGTCTCGATTGCGGAATCGCGATGTTGCACATCGAGGTCGCTGCACTGGACTGCGGCGTGCAGGGCAAGTGGGAGTTTCTAGAAGCTCCGAAGGTGGCTAAGTTCACGATTTGACCTACATGTGCACTCCTCACAATTTAGCTAGCACTTCGCCGGCGATGAGGTATCTTCCCCACCCCAGGTTTCAGGAGGTATGCCTCGCTACTTCGTAGTCGCGCTTGATGCCCTCACCAATAAAACCGGAGTGTTCCCTGCATGTAGGACTTTATCTGCGGTACTCCCGAATGCCCAACGACTTATGCCGGAATGCCCATGTGTAGACATAGCCACCACATCGGCCTGTATTTCGTCGGCGATCCTGATAATTTCTTCCGCCGGGACCCCAAGTCCAACCTCGGACATTGCGTTGATTCCTTTGTCCCTAAGTTCAGCACCCACCGTATCTAGGTAACCTTTGGACTTCGCTATTATCTTCTCCATCTCCTCCGGGCTGTAGAGCTTTTGGACAGCCTCTCCCGGGATGCTGTAAACCAAGTGGGCCGGCGCCACTACCTGAAAGAGGACGACTTCTGCTTTGATCTTGGAGGCAAGCTCACTGATATAGGGAATTACCGCTTCGCTTTCCTTTGAGCCATCCAGGGGAACGAGCGCCTTGTTCAGCAAACGCTTCTGACTCACTTTGGGACGGGCGTCCTTAGCCCTGATGAGCACTACCGGCCGCTCCGTAGCCCTCACCACCTTGGCAGCTACGTTTCCCAAGAACCAGCGCCTGATGCCAGACCGGCCGTGAGTAGCCATCACGATTAAGCCAATTTTCTCCTTGTCCGCATAGTCCACAATCTGCTCGGCAGTGTGTCCGACCAGATGGACTGCGCCCACCTTGGCCGGTTTCCCGCGATACCTTTCGGCACCTTTCCTTGTGGCCTCAACCATTTTCTCCATGTACAACTCGTCCATGTGTAGATACTTGTCCTCGGCTGACTCAGAAACATGTATCAGGGTGACCTCAGAATCCAGAGCTCCTGCCAGCTCCTCAGCGTAGGGTAGAGCAATCTCAGCCAGCTCCGATCCGTCCAGGGTAACGAGTATTTTCTCATACATTGTGAACCTCCCACACTTATGATACATCTATTAATGATTATACAACTTTCGGGCCTGATAAAAATCAGAGTTGTTGCAAGTCTACTCTTGGCCTTTCACCAAAGCTCTGGAGCTTGATGGTGGCCTCATGCGGATTCACCGAGGAGATATCCGGCTTCAGGGTTTCATCTCTAACTGGGTGCTTCTCCCCTAAGAGCATCTGCCGCTCTAGGGAGAGCTTTTCCGGTGGTGGGGCGTGCGCTCAGCGCCGCTTCAATCTAGGTGTGATTCTTAGTGTATCCAAGCTTCTGGATTGCGGAATAGCGATGTTGCACCTTGCTGTCGCTGTGCTGGACTGCTGTAAGTGGTAGGTAGAACGCAAGATTCAAATGCGTTCCCAGATGAGATGTCCGGTCCATTGCATCTCGCCCACCGCGATCGGCTCTGTACTTAATAAGAGCCTGTCACCATCGAATTTAAAGGTGCGTTTCTGGTCATTACCGATCCAGTTGGGAAAGAGGCAGACCTCAACGTGGTGAATGACCGTGTCTCCCTGAACTTCATACCTTCCGCAATAGGATATATAGGTATCAACAGCCGCCACCTTCTCCTCGGTAGTCCCCCTCTTGATGTCTTTAGCACTGAACCTGGGACGGTTGGCACTCATCATAGCCACGGACACATACCCCTCCTCGCTGTACATCAGGAACCCCACGGGGTCCTGGCCCCAGGGATATCTGACCTCACCATCCGCCCTTCTCACCTCATAGGACAGCAGTCTCCATGTGCCTACGAAGGGGTTCTGTGTCATTTCAGTGTTTGTCATTACATCCCGTGGATAATAGAGGGGAGGTAAAAAGTGGAGCTGGCGGGATTCGAACCCGCTACCTCTTGACTGCCAGTCAAGCACTCTCCCAATTGAGCTACAGCCCCGGATTCGTATTCAACTTTAGCATAAAGTGCCGCTAATTTCAATATACGGCGCTTGACTTCACGTAGCAGGTTTGCTAGAATTCGCTA
>SOIC01000139.1 GCA_004377275.1 Dehalococcoidia bacterium | reverse complement strand
TGAGGAAGTATAATGTCACCCTGCTGGTGATCGACCAGCGCCCCAGCGGCATCGATGAGGAGGTGATGAGCCAGATCGGCACCAAGATAACCTGCCTGCTGGATAATGAGCGGGACATCGATAGCGTGCTCACCGGGGTATCGGGAAAGAGCGAGCTCAAGGCGGTGCTGGCGAAGCTGGATACCAAGCAGCAGGCGCTCATCTTCGGCCATGCCGTCCCCATGCCGGTAGTGGTGCGGACGAGGGAATACGGCTCACCCCAGTCCTATAAGGAGCTTGGCTTTCGGGAGGCGCTGGAGCTAAAGAAGAAGGCGGAGGAAGAAACAAAGGACCTGTGGGGATAAGGAAAAAGGAGGTAGCTAAATGTCAACGCGAGGAATAGTTAAAATCCTGGTCTTTGGCGCACTGCTTGCGGGAGCCGGCGGCTTTTTGGGGCTGGTCCTGAGATGGGCCGGTGACGGGTGGGAGCACCTTATCCCCCCTACATGGGATGCCTTATACCTGGGTATATGGTTCCTGGGGGCGCTGGTAGCCGTGGCGGTGGCCGGCGGGCTTGTCGCCGTGCTCCTGCGACCTTTCTGGGTGGCAGCCATCGCCTTTGCCGTCTCCGCCCTGGCGATGTTCCTCACCTGGGAGATATCGTTGACCGGCTTCATCGTGGCAGTGATTTACCTCCTGGTGGGATTGCTCTATTTGTTAGGCGTGCGACGCGAGATCGAGAACCGCATCAGGTTTTCCGTGTGGCATATAATGCGTACCCAGCTCATCCTGCTCGTGATGCTCACTGCGATAGCATGTAGCAGCCTCTATTTTGGATATGCCGCCGAGATCGAGAGGGAGGGCTTCTCTATCCCTGAAGGGACCATAGACTGGGTTGTGGAGACAGCGGATGAGCATATCATCGATAGGATATTGCCCGATGAGACAACCCCCACGGAGAGGCAGGATGCCCTGGACGAATTGAGAGACTTCCTGGAGGGCGATGTGGAGAGCGATATAGAGCCCTATGAAGGCTATATACCGGTGGGGCTCGCGGCTATTATTTTCGGAATTCTAACGCCAGCAGTGCTTCTCATTTCCTGGATACCGCTCTTGATCCTAGCGCTGGCCTTTTTCCTCCTGACCCGTTTCGGGGTGGTGAAAAAGGTGGCCAAAGCAGTCGAGGTAATCAGGCTGAGCATTGAATAGAGGATCGGGCGTGCCTACTGAGAGCAACCTGAAGCGCTATCCGCTGGTCCAGGAGGTCTCCACCTCCTTAAAAGCCGCTGAGGCCTTCGAGCTTTTGAAGGATCGGCCCTTCTGCTTCTTCCTGGATAGCGGGATGGACCCCGAAACGCTGGGGCGTTACTCCTTCATGGGGAGCGACCCTTTTCTCATCCTGAAAAGCCGCGGTAAAGAGATCACCCTTCTTTACGGCGATCGGCAGGAAAAGGTGATCGGCAACCCTTTTGATGTACTGGGGCAGATGCTCGAAAAATATTCCCTCGACTCATCCCCTTTCCCCATACCCCTTATCGGCGGGGCTGTTGGCTACCTCAGCTATGACCTGTGCCACTTCATCGAGCACCTGCCGTCAACCGCCATCGATGACCTGAAGCTCCCCGAGTGCTATATAGCCTTCTACGATGCCATCATTGCCTTCGACCACCTTGAGGGGAGGACTTACATTTCTGCCACCGGGTTCCCCGAGATGGAGGAGGCGAGCAGAAGGAGTAAAGCCCAAGAGCGTATCGATGAATTGCGGGCTATGTTAGCGGAAACACCATGTCTTGAAGAGACCATACATTCTGGAGTGGTCATCAGTGCGAAAATACGCGCCAACTTCACCCATGAGGAGTATGTTAAGGCGGTGGCTACCGCCAGGGAATACATCGCGAGCGGCGACATCTTTCAGGTCAACCTATCCCAGCGCTTCGATGTGGACTTGCCCATCGCTCCCTATGAGCTCTACAGGAGGCTGCGCCTCATCAATCCCGCCCCCTTCGCCTGCTACCTCAACTTTAACGATGTCACCGTGGCCAGCGCCTCCCCGGAGAGATTCCTCCGTCTTGAGGGGGACCTGGTGGAGACGCGTCCCATGAAGGGGACTCGCCCCAGGGGAAAATCGGCGGAGGAGGATGACGCACTCGCCAGGGAGCTGCTGCAGAGCGTTAAGGACCGCGCCGAGAACGTGATGATCGTTGACCTGGAGAGGAATGACCTGGGGAGGGTTTGTAAATATGGAACAGTAAGGGTGAGAGAGCTCTGGACCCTGGAGAGATATGCCACCGTATTTCAACTCACCTCCACGGTGGAGGGGAGACTCCGCGAGGGCAAGAGCCGAATCGACCTGCTGAAGGCGACCTTCCCCGGCGGCTCGATCAGCGGTGCCCCCAAGGTGCGCGCTATGG
>SOIC01000169.1 GCA_004377275.1 Dehalococcoidia bacterium | reverse complement strand
CTCATCGCTTTTTCGCTCATTGTGCTTATCATCATCGGGGGCGTCTTCCTTTTTCAACAGCAGCCCTGGTCGAAAGAGCCCCTGGAGATCACGTTCACTACGCCCACCTCCCCCTTACCGGCTGAGATGGAGGTCTATGTGGGCGGCGCAGTGGTGAGTCCCGGGTGGTACCCCCTTGAACCGGGCGATGGCATTGAGGATGTCCTTTCGATGGCTGGCGGGGTCACCAGCGATGCCGACCCTGCCAGGGTTAAACTCCATATATGCGAAAAATTCGATAGCGGGGAGAGTGTGGCACCGCAGTTGGTTAGCATCAACCGCGCTGAGGCCTGGCTCCTCGATGCCCTGCCCGGAATCGGGCCGGCGCTGGCGCAAAACATCATCCAATACCGCCAGGAGAACGGTCCCTTTGTGATGATCGAGGAGTTGCTGCTGGTACCTGGCATCGGTGAGGCAAAATACGATGGACTGAAGGATTCGATCACGGTGGAATAGCAGCAATAGCACGAAAAGAAAACAATGGCGCTGGTTTATCTTGGTTTAGCCCTTGTAGTCGGCATATATTTCGGCTCCCATTTTCCACTGCCACTTACTATCGCTTTACCCATTATAGCTGCAGCCCTCTTTATCGCTCTCCTCTGGCGAAAAAATAGGTCCATCCTGTTAGGCGGGATCTGTATCGCTCTCCTCCTCTGCGGCGCCCTCAGATACGGTGCAGTCCCCACCGGCGATGCGCTCCAGCCTTATATTGGCAAAGGGACTGTGGCGATCACAGGGGTGGTGATTGAGGAGCCTGAGCCCAGAGATTCATCGACCAAGCTCATCCTCTCGGCGAGGGGGATAAACGGGGAAGAGGTCTCGGGCACTCTCCTGGTGCGCACCACCAGGTATCCCGTTTATGAATACGGTGATTTGCTTGAAGTAACCGGGGAGCTGGAGGAGCCGCCTGAGGATCTCGATGGTTTCGACTACCGTGCCTACCTCGCCAGCCAGGGCATCTACTCCACAATGTATTACCCCGATATCGAGCGCGAGGGGAGCGGGCAGGGGCCACAGCCCTTTCAGGCTATCTACTCATTCAGGCACCGAATGGGGGAGGCGCTGGGAGCCTCGCTTTCCGAGCCTCAAGGTTCGCTGGCTCAGGGCATCCTCCTGGGGCTGCGCCACAACATACCGTCATCCTTATATGAGAACTTCCGGGACTCAGGGACGGCCCACCTCCTCGCCATCTCCGGGCTTCACATGGCCATTGTCGCCGGCATCCTGCTCAGCGTTGCGGTGTGGCTCTTCGGCAGGCGGAGACCAACGTATTTCCTGGTGACCCTTGGCGCCCTGTGGGGCTATGCCGTGCTCGCCGGGATGTCGCCATCGGTGATGCGAGCTGCCATCATGGTCAGCCTCTTTCTCTTCGCCGCCTACGTAGGCCGGCAGCGAAGCGGGATCACTGCCCTCGCCTTCGCCGCAGCGATAATGGTGGCGATCGATCCCCAGATCCTGTGGCAGGTGAGCTTTCAACTGAGCTTCACCGCAGTGCTCGGCCTCATCCTTCTGACCCCAACATTTCAGCAGTGGGGGAGGATGACCGGAGCGCCAACCATCCTGGTTGATAGCTTCGCGTATAGCCTTGGGGCCATCGTGGCCACCCTACCCCTTGTGGCCTACTACTTTGGATATGTCTCCCTGGTCGGCCTCCCCGCCACCTTCCTCGCATTGCTCGCACTGCCCGCCATCATCGTGCTCTCGGCACTGGTTGGTCTTATCGGGATCCTCTCCGTGCCTGTCGCCCAGGTCATCGGGTGGGTCGATTGGCTCTTCCTCAAGTACATGGCTACGGTGGTTCAGGGATTTGCCGCCTTGCCCTGGTCCTCTATGGGGGTTGGTGGGATGGATGCTTACTGGGTCTGGCTCTACTACGGCGTTCTCGGTGGCACGATCTGGCTGGGCACGAGAATGAAGCGGCTTTCTTCGAGCACAAAGGGTGGCTTCAGAGGAGCTTCAGTCGGCTTGTCCTCGCTTTCTCGAAAGCTCTCAGCAAAATCCGTAAAATGGGCCCTCATCCCGCTCCTTATCATTGCAATCCTGATCTGGACTGCTGCAGCGGTCGCCCCGGGAAGTGGCAAGCTCAGCGTTAGCTTCCTGGATGTGGGGCAGGGCGATGCCGCCCTCATCACCACCCCCTCAGGCCAGTATATCCTCGTTGATGGCGGGCCCAGCCCGGAAAAGGTCGCCTATGAGCTGGGGGAAGCGCTGCCATTTTGGGAGCGCACGATCGACCTGGTGGTGCTAACCCACGCCCACGACGACCATGTCAGCGGGCTGGTGGAGGTGCTTCGCCGCTACGAGGTCGAGCAGGTGCTGTATCCAGAAGGCATCGACTATACCTCCAATGCATACTCTG
>SOIC01000167.1 GCA_004377275.1 Dehalococcoidia bacterium | reverse complement strand
CACAAATAGTGTGAAAAATGCGGATGGGCTTTTTATACTCCAATGACCGATGAACCATTCACTAAGGGGCTGGTGGAAATCTTCACCGGCAGCGGTAAAGGCAAGACCTCTACGGCATTGGGGATGGTGCTACGTGCCCTGGGGCATGGGTTTAGAGTGCATATCATTTTCTTTATGAAGGGCAATTATCCCTATGGGGAGCGAAACATGCTGCCCCAGTTGACCAATGTAAGCTTCCAAAGTTTTGGGCACGAACAGTTCGTCGATCCTCAGAATGTGAAGGCGGAGGAAAGGGAGCAAGCAGGAGAGGCGCTCCAGGCAGCTAGATCGGCGATCGCCAGCAGCAAATTCGACCTGGTGGTGCTCGATGAGGTAAACGTCGCTGTTGCCTGGAAGCTTATCGAGGTTGAAGATTTATTGAAGCTGATCGATGAAAAGCCCCAAAATGTGGAGCTTATCCTCACCGGTCGCTATGCCGATCAGAGGCTTATCGAAAGGGCTGACCTGGTCACCGAGATGGTTGAGATCAAGCACCCCTATCAGAAGGGGATAAAGGCAAGAAAAGGTATCGAGTACTGAAACCAGCAATGAAAGGAGGAACACATGATTACCCTGAGCGTCATCAAGGCTGATATTGGCGGCTATGTGGGGCATTCCAGCTCCCATCCCCTCGTCCTGGAGAAGGCCAACGAGCGCCTGGCGAAGGCAAAGCGCGATAAGCTGCTGGTGGATTTCCATGTTACCAGGTGCGGCGACGACCTGCAACTAATCATGACCCACCAGAATGGTGAGGAGGACGAGTCGATCCACAAATTCGCGTGGGATACCTTCCTGGATTGCACTAAGGTGGCCAAGGAACTGAAGCTCCACGGGGCAGGGCAGGATCTCCTGGCCGACGCCTTCTCAGGAAATGTTAAGGGTATGGGGCCTGGGGTTGCCGAAATGGAGTTCGAGGAGAGGGGGTCGGAGCCTATTATCATCTTCATGGCCGATAAGACATCGTCGGGGGCATGGAACCTACCCCTCTATAAAATGTTCGCCGACCCCTTTAACACCATTGGTCTGGTGATTGCCGAGAACATGCATCAGGGCTTTCGCTTCGAGATTCACGATGTCAAGGAGCACAAGAAGATCACCCTTGACGCCCCTGATGAGATCTACGACATGCTCCTCTTTATGGGAGCGCCATCGCGCTATGCGGTGAAGGCAGTCTATCACCGCGGCTCCAACGCGATCGCCTCTGTCTCCTCTACCCAGCGCCTGAGCATGATGGCAGGCAGATATGTGGGTAAGGATGACCCAGTATGCATTGTGCGCTCCCAGGGGGAGTTCCCCGCTGTTGGGGAGGTGCTGGAGCCATTTACCAATCCCTTCCTGGTGGAAGGATGGATGCGAGGCTCCCATCACGGTCCCTTTATGCCGACGTCTATTGAAGAGTCCAACCCGTCCCGCTTCGATGGTCCCCCTCGTGTGGTCGCTGCTGGCTTCCAGCTCTCGGGTGGCAAGCTGGTGGGACCACGGGATATGTTCGACGATCCAAGCTTCGATAAAGCAAGGCGGACTGCGAATGAGGTCGCCGATTATATGCGCAGCCACGGGCCATTTGAGCCACACAGGCTACCTCTGGAGGAGATGGAGTATACTACCATGCCCCAGGTGGTGCGGAAGCTGGAGGGGAGATTCGTCGACCTTTGAGCATGCAAAAGCTTCTCCTGGCAACAAAAAACCCGGCTAAGGTGCGGGAATACTTGCAGCTCCTTGAGGGCATACCATATGAAATCGTCACCCTTGCAGATGTGAGCATTGATCAGGTGGTTGATGAGACCGAGGCTACCCTAAAGGAGAATGCTGCCCTTAAGGCTAAAGCCTACGCATCCCTGAGCAATCTGCTCACCCTGGCCGATGACTCGGGATTGGAGGTAGATGCGCTAGACGGGGAGCCCGGTGCCCTCTCCGCCCGTTTTGCCGGTGAAGGAGCCTCGGATAAGGTGCGGATCGACTACCTGCTAGCAAAGCTTTCAGGCATCCCCTGGGAGCAAAGAACCGCTCGCTTCCAGTGTATGATCGCTATCGCCTCACTGGATGGAGAAGTGGCACTCTGCCAAGGAGAGTGCCAGGGCATCATCGCGTTTGAACCAAAGGGCGATAACGGCTTCGGCTATGATCCAATCTTTTATCTTCCCGAGCTCGGAAAGACCATGGCTGAGCTATCTATGGATGAGAAGAACGAGGTAAGCCACCGGGGGCTGGCAGTCAGGAAGGCACGCCGTATACTGGAACAGCGAATGTCTTAACCGAAACCATGATTGTTTGATTTACCACAGCGAATGATGATGAAGCTCCGAAAAGTTCAAAGAAGCGAATCAATATAAATAAAGGCCATGGAGAGTGCGACAAGATGACCGGGCTTTCCGATTCCTTTCAGCGACCCATAAACTACCTGAGAATATCGGTCACCGACCGCTGTAACCTGCGCTGTATCTATTGTATGCCCTCTGGGGGCATTACGCACTTGCCCCGTAGCGAGGTCCTGCGCTATGAAGAGATCCAGGCAGTGGCTCAGGCAGCAGCCTCTCTGGGCATAAATAAATTAAGGCTCACTGGGGGCGAGCCCCTGGTAAGAGCAGAATTGACTCGCCTAGTGCAAATGCTCTCGCGGATCGATGGCATCGATGATATTGCACTAACCACCAATGGGGTGCTGCTCAGACAATGTGCCGCCTCCCTCAAGGAGGCAGGGATGAGGCGGGTCAATGTGAGCCTCGATACGCTGAAGCCGGAGAGGTTTAAACGGAACGCCCGGCGCGACCGGCTGAGTGATGTTCTCGATGGCATGGCGGCAGCAAAAGAGGCAGGGCTTGAGCCGGTCAAGGTGAACGTGGTGGTTATGCGGGGGATAAACGATGACGAGGTGCTGGACTTTGCCCGCCTGACTATTGAGGAAGGGTGGCATGTCCGCTTTATCGAGCTTATGCCTTTTGCCAATGGAGCAAGCCTTCAATTTGTCCCCACAAAAGAGATCGGGGAGCGCCTCCGTTCCCTGGGGACACTTGAGCCTTGCCTGTCCGGCCAGGGCAATGGTCCTGCCAAATACTTCCGATTTCCTGGGGCAAAAGGTACGGTAGGCTTTATCAGCCCACTCAGTGAGCACTTTTGCTTTAACTGCAACCGCCTGCGCCTCACGGTAGATGGAAAGCTTCGCCCCTGCCTCCTGAGCGATGATGAAGTGGATCTAAAAACTACCCTGCGCCGCGGCGCGTCGCCGGAGGAACTCAAGGTGTTGATTCAGCAAGCAGTAGCCGCCAAACCGGAGCGCCATTACCTAATGGAAGGGGTTTTCCCTACAGGGCGAGCGATGTGCCAGGTGGGAGGTTAGATGGAACCAACAAGGATGGTGGACGTGAGCGGAAAACCACCGACTGCTCGGGAGGCGGTAGCCAAGGGCCTGGTGGTAATGAAGCCTGCCACCCTCTCCCTGCTGAAAGAGGGAAAGTTGCCGAAGGGGGAGGCGCTCGCTGTGGCTCAGGTGGCGGGGATCATGGCAGCGAAACAGACCTCTCACCTTATCCCCATGTGCCACCTGTTGATGCTCGATGAGGTAAAGGTAGAGTTCGAATTCGTAACGGAAGGTGTGGAGATCACAGCTACTGTGAAGTGCACCGGGAAAACGGGTGTCGAGATGGAGGCGCTTACCGCGGTGGCGGTGACCGCCTTAACTATCTATGATATGTGCAAGGCAGTTGAGCGGGGAATGAGGATCGAGAGGATCCGCCTGTCGAGGAAGAGCGGCGGCAAGAGCGGAACCATTGTCCTAGAATAGGGCTAACAACCTTTTCGGGAGGGGCTGCCCAGAACATATCCCAAAATATTATTAATATCGAAAGTTAGCTATGTTTTCTAATCTGTGCGACGCCCCAGAGTAGGATGCCAAGGCTGACAACGAAAATGGCGAAGCACAGGATAACGATGTCGATCCCAAGGGGGGCTCCCAAACCGACCAGGTGGCAAGATCCCCTATGGTTACCTGTGGCACCATAATACTACCTCCTTTCAGGACGCCCACGACACCCCCTTGTGCCGCATTCTACCACCTGCTCCTGACCCTGGCAATGGTTTTATAAATCCGTTGTTTCCCTATCTTGGCAAGCGATTTGTGATATGATACACTATCGCAGAGCAGTAAAAGATGGCAACCAGGGAGATATTCTGGAACATCGGAGACTGGGGTTATATCCTCTACGGCCTGCTTCTCCCATTAGCGATAATCCTTGCCTACGCGGTTTACCGGCGCTATCGCCTGTGGCAGGTGGGGCAGCCGGATAACAGGCTCGACAACCTCCCGCAGCGAATGTGGTCTTTTGCCATCACCGGCATCGTAGACGGCCTCATTCACCGGCGCTTCCTCAGAGAACCCTATCCTGGTTTGATTCATTTCCTCATCTTCTGGGGAGCGATCGTCTTTTTGCTGGCAGCCTTTTTAGATTTCCTCTCCCACTATATATTCGAGTTCATGCATGGGGCTACATATTTGGGTATCTCTTTTACCGTTGATGTCCTTGGCATCGGGTTGCTTATCGGGTTAGTGTTTGCCACCTACCGTAGATATATCCAAAAACCCGATAGGCTTGACAACAAACCCGAAAATGCGATCGCCCTTACCCTCATTTTTGTCATCGTGTTCACCGGCTTTATTATCGAGGGGCTGCGCATCGCGTACTTTACCGCCAACCCGGCGGAATTCGAGACGATATACCCAGCTATCGGCCCTTACGACACCTCCTGGGCATTGTGGTCGCCCGGGGGATGGGTCTTCGCCAAGATGTTTGGTAGCATCTCCTCAGGAGCACTGCTGCTAGCCCACATGAGCCTGTGGTGGTTCCATACTGCCCTCGCGCTGGGGGCTATAGTCTATGTCGCCCTCACCTGGACCACGCTGGCTCACATCGTTGTCGGCCCCTTCAATGTGCTTTTTCGCTCCTCCCGTCCCAAGGGTGCACTGGCGCCTGTTGAACTGGAAGAGGCCGAGACATTTGGGGTTGACAAGATCAGTGGGTTCACCTGGAAACAGATATTCGACCTGGATGCCTGCACCAGATGCGGTCGCTGCCAGGACATCTGCCCCGCCTATCTCAGCGGGAAGGCACTTTCACCCAAAAAGCTTATCCAGGACCTAAAGCAGCACTGGATTGAGGTGGCACCCGAAATGGTGGTTGCGAATATAGCGGCTTCGAGTGGAAACCCTGGCAATAGCAATATCGAAGGGAAGTCCCCTCCGCTGAAGAGGAGGATATTGCAGTGCTTCGACCGTTACACTTTTGTGCTGGGCCCCAAACTGATGGCCAAGGTTGGCTTGGGTGGTAAGAGAATGAACGGGAACGGCCAAAAGCGCGAGATTTCAATGATCGGCGATGTGATAACGGCGGAAGTGATCTGGGATTGCACTACCTGCCGCGCCTGTCAAGAGGTCTGCCCCGTCTTTATCGAGCATATAGATAAGATCATCGACATGCGCCGCAACCTGGTTCTGGAGCAGGCTGAGATGCCGGAAACCGCGGAGATGGCGCTGCGGTGCATCGAGGAGAGGGGACATACCTGCAAGGGAACCACTGCCTGCAGAACCGACTGGTGTGGCGATATAGAGGGAGCCAAGCTCCTCTCCGAGGATCAGGACGTCGAGATCCTCTACTTCGTCGGCTGTTCCGCTGCTCTCGAGGACCGTAATATGAAGGTCTCAGCGGCCCTCGGCAGGATTCTCCAGGCAGCGGGGGTCAAGTTTGGGGTGCTCGGTGAGGAGGAGAGCTGCTGTGGCGAACCAGCGCGCCGCATGGGCAACGAATACCTCTTCCAGCTACAGGCGATGAAAAATATCGAGACCTTTAAACGCTACGGCGTGAAGAAGATCGTGGTCAGCTGTCCCCACGGCTATAACACTTTAAAGAACGAATACCCACAATTCGGCGGCGATTTTGAGGTTATTCATCATTCCCAGTTTATCGCAGAGCTAATTAAGCAGGGCCGCCTTAAACTTAAGGACGGCGTATCTGAGAAGATTACCTATCACGACGCATGTTACCTAGGCCGCCACAACGACATCTACAATGAGCCCAGGCAGGTCTTAAAAGCCATCCCCGGGGCTCAGTTCACCGAGATGGCGCGCCGTCGCCGCAGGAGCTTCTGCTGCGGCGCAGGCGGTGGGCATATGTGGATGGAGGAAAGCGTAGGTACCAGGATCAGCGAGATGCGCACCGATCAGGCGCTCTCCACTAAGGCCAGTGTCCTGGCTACTGCCTGCCCCTTCTGCCTCCAAATGTTTGAGGACGCCATTAAGGCCAAGGAAGCATCCGAATCCATCACCGCGATGGATATCGCTGAGCTGGTGTTGAGAGCGATCGAGGGAAGGACACCCGCTGTGGCGAAGGCGATTGAAGAGAAGCCTGCCGAAGCCGGTGGCGATACCATTGAAGGATAGCCTCATCGGTCTAAATGCGAAAACCAAGGCCTGAAAGCAGCGGCTCTCATCCTTCTGTTTGTAGTTTATAACTGGTGCTTTACTCTTCGGCTTTCTCTACAGGCTGCTCAGGGGTACCTTCAGCTGCCTTCTTTTTAACCTTCCTGGGAACCTTGTTTAGCGAGCTCTGGATTATCGCCATCCCGATGAATCCCAGGAAGAAGAGTAGTAAAAAGGCTAATGGAGCACTCATTACTCCTTTGGTCACTGTCTCCACGCCAACGCAGTACATCCACATCCAGTAGATGTTTGCTATTGGGATGATGATCAGCCACGCTGTCGGTATATTGGCACCGCGACGGTTCATCTCGTTCTTGGTCATCACATACCACACCAAAGCATAGATACCGAAGGTCACAATTGACAGGACTGCAACCATCAAAGGGTCACGGCGTTTCATAATTAGCACCTCCTACCATTTAGTTCTGGTAAGTTACTACGTCTTCCCCTTTTTGTCAAGCAGGGCTAGAGGGCGATCTGCTGCCCTGGCTCCAGGACAACGATCTCTACGGCTGGTGCTTCCTTCTTTGCCAACTCCACGAATCTATCGGCGCTCTGCTCCAGAACAGGGAAGGTTTTGTAGTGCATCGGGATAGCCTTTTTAGGGTTGAGCAAGGTGAGCGCCTTAGCCGCCTGAACAGGGTCCATAGTCCAGACGCTTCCAATTGGGAGAAGCGCCAGGTCTATCGGGTATAGCTCCCCAAGTACCTTCATGGTGGCGAAAATGCCAGTGTCCCCAGCGTGGTAAATGGTGAACCCATCCTCCAGTTTTATGATGAAGCCAGCGTTGCTCGCCGTTTGAGAGGAATGGAAAGCCTGTGTCATGGTTATGGTGATGCCATCAATCACTGTGGTGGCGCCGATGTTCATACCCTGACCGAAGTTGACTACATTCTCCTCATACAAGCCAAGCTCCGCTATGAACCTGCCCGATGTTTCTGGCTGAGCAACTAGAGTTGCCCCGGTCTTCTTGACAATATCTACCGCGTTTGCCATGTGGTCAAAGTGGTCGTGGGTAACCAGAACGATGTTCGCGTGGTTAATATCATCCACAGTGATGGGACAGAGGGGATTATCTCTTATGAAGGGATCGATATAAATAATCTTGTCTCGAGCTGATGTAACTACAAAAGTAGCGTGCCCCAGCCATTCGATGGATCGAGACATTTTCAACCTCCTCTTTTGTGCTCTAATTATTACGCAACCAGCTAGGGCTACCCAAATTGATCGCGGAGGACCCGCTTCAAGACCTTTCCCGTGCTGGTACGGGGGAGCACATCGACGAATACCACAGAGCGGGGCCTCTTGAAGCTGGCTAGCCGCTCGCGGCAGAACTCTATTAGCTCCTCAGCGGTGGCAGTTTCTCCCTTCTTGAGCGCCACTATCGCCCTGGGCTCCTGGCCCCATTCCGAGTCAGGGACCCCGATCACCGCCACCTCCTCAACAGCGGGGTGAGCATAAAGCGCGTTTTCCACCTCTTCCGGCGATATGTTCTCCCCACCCCTGATAATCATGTCGTCGCCACGACCGGCGAGGAAGAAATAGCCGTCCTCATCCATATAGCCCATGTCTCCGGTGCGCAGCCATCCGTCTTTGGTCATCGTTTTCGCCGTTTTTTCGGCATCCTTCCAGTACCCACTCATCAACCTGGGCCCCCGGGCCACAATCTCGCCAACCTCCCCGATAGGCAGGTCATTGCCCGCCTCGTTGATGATCTTCATTTCCACATCGGGCATCGGTCGGCCAATAGAGGAGGTAAGCCTCATCAGCTTCTTGTCCTTCTCCGCCTCCGTCCCCTCAATGACATGGTCTTCAGGACCCAGGGTGGTTATGGTGGAGGCGGTCTCCGTCTGCCCGAAGGCGTTTATGAAGCTCACCCCGGGGAAAAGCGCGATGGCCTTCTTGATCACCTCAAAGGGCATCGGGGCTGCCCCATATGTGATCACCCTCAGGCTGGAGAGGTCGTATTTGTCGAAATCGGGTTGGTCGATGACCCGCTTTAGCATAGTGGGCACGAGCATCGCTCTATTGGCCTTCTCCCGCTGCACTGTCTCCAGCCACTCATTGACCTCAAACTGCCTCATCATCGCCAGGGCGCGTCCCCCATAGGTGGCCGCCAGCATTGCCTGTATTCCCGCTACATGATATAGCGGCATGGTTAAGAGGTTGGTCTCCTCGATCTCAGGATCCACCGGATTCACATTCTCCAGCATGTAGACGCTGAAGCTGTTGTGGGGCAGGGGTACCCCCTTGGGCAGTCCGGTAGTCCCCGCAGTATACATCAGTATGGTGATATCCTCATCGTCGATCTCGGTGAAGAACTCCTCACCCGAAGCAGTGTCGAGCAGCTCCTCGTAATCGATCATGCCCTCCTGCTTGCCTTCAATAGAGATGTGGTGCTGCACCAGGGGCAGCTCAGAGCGCATCTCGTTTGCCATCTCGATGTAGCGCTCGCCAACCAGTAGGACACGTGCCTCCGAGTGGTTTATCATATAGATGAGCTCATCTTTCTTTGCCCTGAAGTTCAGCGGCACGAAGATGGCGCCACTTTTGGCCACCCCATAGTAGGCCTCGACATATTGGTCACAATTGACCTGAAGCATAGCGACCCGATCGCCCTTCTTTATTCCCAGACCTGCTAAGGCATTGGCCAGCCTGTTTGCCCGTTCGCTCAACTCTATGAAGCTGAGCCGCTTCCCCTCGAAGACTATCGCCGTCCGATCAGGGCAGATGGCGGAGGTTATGGTAAGAAATTCCGTGGTGTTCAACTTTTCCTCCTTTTCGAATATTTCGAAGAATTATGCCCCACCCAACTTGCCCGGTCAGTGTTATTTAGTGAGTCTACCTTTCACGCCCTCGATAATCTTGGGCAGTACCTCCCCTACCGTCCTATTGATGAGCACAGTAGCTTGTTGATCCAGTGAGGCGGTGCCCACATTTATTATCACCAGCTTCGCCCCGGACTCTATGGCATAGATGGGCATGTTGGCTGCGGGATAGATCATCAAGGAAGAGCCTAATAGCATGAACAGGTCGCAATTGCGGGAGTGTTGCTCCGCCTCGCCGGTCTCTTTAGCTGGCGGTGGCTCCCCAAAGGAGACCGTTGCTGACTTCAACATGCCGCCACACTCACTACAAATAGACTCATCAGCACCCTCCCCCAAGCTCTTGGCAACCTCTATCATGGAGTATCGCCTATTGCAGTTAACACACTTCAGCCACTTAAGGGAGCCATGAAGCTCTATGACCTTGTCCTCTGGCACCCCCGCCTTTTGGTGCAGCCCATCCACGTTCTGAGTGATCACGCAATCCAGCTTGCCCATCTGGTCCAGCTCGGCTATAGCGTAGTGAGCCGGGTTCGGCTTCACCATCTCTATCATCCGGAACATGTTCCACGTCTGCCAGCTTCTTCTCCTCACTGTGGGGTTTCCGACAAAAGTGGGAAAGGCAAATTCGTTAGAATTAGTCGTAGAGAGGTCACTCGAGCTTGTAGTGTTGGGTGTGCTTGATTCTGTGCTCACTCCCGTCCCGGTGAACACCACAATCTTCTGGGCATCGAGGACCAGCTTTACCGCTTTCTCAATAAGCTCCTCTATATCCTTCTCCACGAATCCATCTCCCTAGAACCCCATTTGAGCAGCTTCACCTGTTACAAAGTGCGGGGACTTCTTTCCTCGCCAAGGCTTTGAGAATCTTAGCAAGCTTTCTTTCCATGACCAGCCCCTCCTCCAAGGTAAGATCGAGTCCCCTCATGGTCGCTTCCTTGGCATACCTCACCGCAATGGGGCTACGGGACAGAATCTTCTGTGCCATCCTATCGGCGGTTAGATAGAGTTCCCCTCGGCTCACCACCATGTTAACCAGCCCGATACGAAAAGCCTCCTGAGCATCAATGCGGTCGCCGGTGAGAAGTATCTGGAGAGCCCTCCCCTTCCCGATCACGCGGGGCAAAGTCTGGGTACCCCCCGCCGCCGGGATCATGCCCAAGGAAACCTCAGGAAGGCCAAATATTGCTTCCTCAGAGGCGATCCTGATATCGCAAAACAGGGCGATCTCCACACCAGAGCCGAGGACATAGCCATGAACCGCCGCAATAAGGGGCTGCTTCAGGCTAGAAAAGAGACCCCATATATCACGCTCCCACCTCACCTGGCGAGCGATGATCGGCGATGGAGCGGTGCCGAACTCAGTGAGGTCAGCACCCACGCAGAAGGCCCGCTCCCCCTCCCCCTTGAAAATGGCAACCAGCACATCGGGGTCATCCCTGATAGCGGTAAGCACCTGATAAAGCTCATCGCGCATCTGAATGTTGTAGCGGTTTAGCACCTCAGGGCGATTAAGGGTGACATAGGCGATGCCGTCCCGCTTTTCATAGATAATGGTCTCAAAGCTGGTCACGCCGCTATTTTACCACAATCCTCATTAAAACATCAGGGGCCTATGGGCGGCCCCCACAGTTTGAGCAGCCTTTTTTAAGGCATCTTATGAAGACAGTCCCACTAACGGTAATGCATCTGCCCCGGTTAGCACTGGCTCTAATGTGAATTTCTGTCCGCCGATATTAGAGAACTCGACTAGCATTTTCGAGATGAACAGGAATCCTTCCTCTTCGTGTCCTTTCTCCACATCATGGATGGTGCATGCCTTTACACCGTCGCCACCGAAGCTGATGAAAGGCCCTATCATCTTTATGTACGGCGGTAGGGCCTGCACAGATTTCACGAATGCCTGCCCAACATCGACTGACTTCTCCATAGGCCAAGTGTGAGTCTCCAAAAACAGCACCTTTATCACCCCCTTTCTTTCTTGTTTTGGTGCACTATTATAGCATTATCTGGCACGGGTGATGAGCTCCTCGAGATCGATCTCGGTGTAGTAGCGACCAATCCAGTCTATGGAGTGGGCATCACTGTTGCTTAATAGAAGCAGGTCGTGTTCCTCAGCCAGCGCTCTTACCTTCTCCTTATCGATGTAGTGGAGCGCATTCTCCATCTCAATGCCCTGAATATTCTCAATGACATAGTAATTCATGGGAAAGCCGGGGTGGGCGAGAAAGCGGAAAGTAGCGCCATTGGGCAGATAAAGCTCCACCTCCTGACGCCCTTTTATATCGATCTCCTGGCCAGGGATGATGAGCACCTCGTTATTGAAGGACCGCGTCACAATCTCCTTTACCTTGAACCCATATTCCTTGTCCCAATGCTCGGTGATGGCGATGCCATCCAGTCCCCTGGCCTTTATCTGAGCTATTATCCGAGCGACAATTTCCTCGGAGGGCGCTCTAAAGAGGGTAGCCTCACAACAATGGGTATGCAGGTCCAGCTTCAGCTTAATCTTTCATTCCCCCTTAAACTGTGGTAGCCTCTTCTCCCTAAAAGCCCTGATCCCTTCCATTCTGTCCTCGGTGGTTTGAATTAGGAAATAGAGGTCGGCCTCCAGCCGCAATCCCTGCTCTAGGGTGAAATCCAGCCCCTTATTTACCGCCTCCTTAGCATATCTCAAGGCAATGGGGCCACAAGTAATTATCCTCTTTGCCCACTCATTCACCTCTGAAAGGAGCTCCTCAACAGAGACCACCTTACTCACCAAACCGATGCGATAGGCCTCATCAGCATCGATGGGTTCGGCGGTGAGGATCATCTCCAGGGCCTTTCCCTTGCCCACCAGGCGAGGCAGCCTTTGCGTCCCGCCGCCACCGGGGATCAGACCGTAAGCGGTGTGGGGGAGGCAAAAGCTTGCCCTCTCTGAGGCGATCCTTATATCGCAGGCGAGTGCCAGCTCCAACCCTTCGCCTAGAGCAGCACCATCGATGGCAGCTATGGTCACTCGCTCCAGGCTGTCGATCGCTCGAGAGGCATCGCATCCCGCCTCCCATTCTTGGGGCTCACTGCCTGAGGAAAAAGCGCCTCCCGCGCCTTTAAGGATCACCACCATAATCTCTTCATCCTGATTGATCGTCCGGCAGACATCGGCTAGTTCCCTGCTCATCTGGGCGTTTATGGCGTTTCCCACCTTAGGGCGATTGAGGGTGATATAGCAAACCTGATCCTTCTTCTCATGGATAATCGTCTTATATTGCATGGTAGACCCCCGAAATAGGAAGGCGCCTACCGATGATAACCAAGTGTGCGAGTGGTGTCAAGGCAGATTGATATTGAACTCTCCCCCGTGGTATGCTATATTGTGTAAAACTCAATAATGGACCCAGAGGTGCCCAAGCGCGAGCGAGGGCTCAAAGGGAAGGCAAGCCGGTGAGAAGCCGGCACAGCACCGCCTACTGTGACCCTGAATAATTTCGGGGAAGTCAGAACGCCAGCCTCTGGATTTCCTGGATCCTCCGCGGAGAAAAGGGGGTGGGAAACATGCTTAAGTAGCTTGAGGATCCCCTCGTTCTGCAGAGCGAGGGGATTTTTGTTGCTCTGCCATTCAAAGGAGGTTTTAATGAAAAAGCTAGCTTTGAGCTTGATTGCATTAGGCATTGCGCTGATTTTAGCCGGTGTGCTTGTCCCAGTAATCGCCCCTTCGTCTACATCAACACCTTTAACTACAACGTGGCCGCTGGAGATAACCGATGACCACGGAAGGACGGTGAATATAGCGGAGACCCCAGAGCGGATCGTCTCCCTGGCACCCAGCATCACCGAGATCCTGTTTGCCCTGGATCTAGGGGATAAGGTAGTGGGGGTAACCGATTACTGCGATTATCCAGAAGAGCTAGTGGAGAAAATAGAGACGGGCGAAACACAAAGGATCGGCGCTCCCTTCCCCAGTTTCAACCTGGAGATCATTGTGGATTTGATGCCTGATATAGCTTTCGCTATCGGTGCGACAGTTCCTGATTACGTCGATGATCTTGTGGGCCTGGGAATACCAACGATTATCCTCCAGCCGGAGATCATCGATGACATTTTCCATGACATTGAGCTGGTAGGAATAATTGTCGGCAAGCAAGGGGATGCAGCGGCGCTAGTCGCTGATTTGGAGGATGATATCGACGAAATTGTGGCTAAGGTTGCTAATGCTCCCGTACAAAGCGTTTTTTACGGTGTCGATGTCAGCGATCCAGCCATGCTCTGGACCGTAGGTAATGGCACTTTCATCGATGATCTTATCACTCTGGCTGGTGGTGATAATATCGCCGGAAATCTTGAGGGTTGGCCTACTTATAACTTGGAGGATCTAGTTAACTCTAACCCTGACGTCATCGTGCTTGGTGGCGCTAACTGGGGTGTCTCCGCCGAGGAGGTAGCCAGCCGCCCTATCTGGCAAGACTTAGACGCGGTGAAGAACGGGAATATCTATGCAATCGATGATACCACCCTTGTCCGCCCGGGACCACGCATCGCTAATGGGCTGGAGCTATTAGCAGGGTTGATCCACCCCGAGTTCTTTGGGTACTAGCTTGAGCGCTATTATATTCCGCGTTACCAGTTCGTAATACTCCTAACGCTGGTTTGCCATATATGCGCTTAGAGGATTAAAATTGTTCACCAGATTAAAGCAAAATCGCCGGCTTTTAATCCTGCTGGCATTGGGAGCGTTCCTGCTTTTCTGCCTACTCATCGCCGTTTCCCTGGGTGCGGTGCCCATATCCCCACTAGATATAATAAAGATGACGCTAAATAAGACGGGGCTCTTCCATTTCTCCGCCACCTGGCAGCCAAGCGATGAGACTATCCTGTTTCTGATCCGGCTCCCCCGAGTCATTGCCGGGGCATTGGTTGGAGCCGCGCTTGCATCAGCGGGGGTGCTGTTCCAGGGGATGCTGCGGAACCCGATGGCGGACCCCTACATTATAGGCACCTCGGCGGGCGCCGCCTTTGGCGCCACCATTGCCATGATGCTACCGGTAAGCGTTGCCTTCCTCAGCTTTGGGCTGGTTCCCATTGCCGCCTTTTTCGGGGCGCTGGGTGCTGTCCTCCTGGTCTATAACCTTGCCAAAGTGGGGGGCAAGACACCCATTGTGAGCATGCTCCTGGCCGGGTTCGCCGTAAGCGCGATGTTAGCAGCTATTGTCTTCCTCATGGTGACCCTGAGCGGCAGAACCGGGCTTCTGCAGAACGTCTACTCCTTCCTCATGGGGAGTATCTCAGTAAGCGGTTGGAACCAAATCATCATCGTTGCCCCGCTCATCATTGGGGCGATTGTGGCTGCTCGCTTCCTCGCCTTTCGCCTTAATGCCCTCTCCTTAGGGGAGGAGGGCGCAGCATACCTAGGAATCGATGTGGAGCGGGACAAGATCATCGTCCTTGCCCTGGGCTCTTTGCTAACAGCAGCGGCGGTGTCTATAAGCGGTCTTATAGGCTTTGTTGGTCTGGTGGTTCCCCACGCGGTGAGGCTGGTGCTGGGGCCTGACCATCGCCTCCTGTTGCCCGCAGCAGCGCTTTCTGGCGGTGCCTTCATCGTACTCGCCGACCTGTTCGCCCGTACCGTGCTTGCCCCCAGTGAGATACCAATCGGGATTATTACCGCCATCATCGGTGCCCCATTCTTCATCTACCTCTTGAGACACACCAGAAGGGAGTACGCCTTTTAATGATCAACCTTAAGCAGGTGTCTTTTTCCTACGGTGACACCCCTGTGTTACACCACATCGACCTATTGGTCCAGGAGGGCGAGATGGTAGCTCTCCTGGGACCCAATGGCTCGGGGAAGACCACCCTGATCAAGCTCTTGAGCGGCGTGCTGCGACCAACAGTTGGGGATATCCACTTAGATGGCTCAATACTAAGCAGCATGAAACGGAGGCAGGTGGCACAACGCGTCGCTGTGGTACCCCAGCAGTTCAGTATGCCCTTTGCTTTCACCCTTAGGGAGGTTGTGCTCTTAGGAAGGACCCCCTTCCTCAGCGTCTTCTCCGATGAGGGGGAGCATGATCATCGCGTGGTACAGCAAGCCATGGAGCGCATTGGAATCTCAGCGCTAAAGGAACGTTTCTTCAATGAACTCAGCGGCGGGGAGCGTCAAAAGGCTATCCTCGCCATGGCCCTTGCTCAGGAGCCCAAGATACTTCTCCTAGACGAGCCCACAGCGCACCTGGACATCAACCATCAAGTGGAGATCCTCGATCTGGTGAAAAGCCTCAACCGAGAACAGGGGGTTACTGTCATCGGGGCGATGCACGACCTTAACCTGGCTGCCCTTTACTTCGACAGACTCCTTCTGCTTAAAGAGGGACGCATTTTCGCTGATGGCACCCCCGAAAAATTGCTTACCGCGGAAACCATAGAAGAGGTCTTCGCCGCCTCGGTCCAGGTAACACAGCACCCCTTAACCAAGTCGCCCCATGTAGTCGTCATCCCCAAGCGGTCGCCGCTTGAATGAGGACGGGTAGGAATTCCCGCAGTGGCAGCGGGGCGCTGGCTCGCTAATGCAAAGGCTAGACAAAGGCCAAGCCCACAAATATAATAGGCACATAAATATGCTTTCCAACCATTATGCGTCGAGGAGGTTTGTTCCATATATGAGATGGTGGAACTGAAATATTATCTAAATCTGAGGGGATAATAAGTATGAAAAATAAGGTATTTGCCAGTTTCGACGAGGCAGTGGCGGATATCCCTGATGGCGCTTCTATCGCCATGGAGTCTTGGGGGCCCGCTGGCACTGCTCAGAACCTGATCGCTGCAATCAAGAGAAAGGGTCTGAAGGACCTCACTATCATCACCCACAACCTGATACCCGCTATTTTCAGCGAGGAGCAGGCTGTCCTGCCCTCAGCCCTACTTCCCCAAATGAAGAAGCTGATAACCGCTGTGGTAGGTATCCAGCAACTGGGTGCCGGGGCTTTCGTGAAAGAATATGTGGAAAAGGGGCTGGAGGTAGAGTTCACCAGCCACGGCACCTTGCCTTCAAGGCTCCTTGCCGGTGCCACTGGCCTTGGTGCGATTTATAGCCCTATAGGCGTGGGAACCATTCTGGAGGAAGGTAAGGAGAAGAGGGTTATCGATGGCAAGGAGTACATCTACGAAAAGCCGATATTGCCCGACTACGCGTTCATCATGGCTCACAAGGCGGACAAGATGGGCAATCTGTACTACCTGGGAACTCACAGGATGGACCAACCGGTAATGGCGATGGCAGCCAAAGTCACAATCGCTGAAGTGGATGAAATAGTAGAGGTGGGTGAGATCGATCCCGAGCACGTGGTGACCCCGGGAATATTTGTCGACCGCATAGTGAATATCCCTGAAGGGAGTCTCGGTAGTCCTAAGAGAAGGAAGGAATTGGTATATAGATTGCATGAGTGGGAGTTCGCGCGCAAGAGGTTGTTCAGGCGGATAGGTAGTGATTTGAGCCGTGGACTAGCCAAGGTAGAGACTGGGGAGATGAAGGAGAGACTTAATAGGGATACCATAGCGAAGAGGGCGGCAAGGGAACTGAGGGACGGCGACTATGCTAACCTGGGAGTCGGGATACCGAGGCTTTGTGCCCTCTATATGCCTGAGGGCGTTATCCTTCATTCAGAGAATGGCGCTCTGGGCTACGGACCTCCGGTAATGGAGGACGAGGTGGAAAAGGCAGAATTGCACTATATCGATGGCGCGGGGAGATTTTTCACCCCAGTATCTGGCATGGCGCTGTGTGACGTCCTCACCTCCGTGGCTATGATAAGAGGCGGTCGGCTGATAACCATTCTGGGAGCATTTGAGATTTCAGGGAAGGGGGACCTGGCAAATTGGAACGCTGGCACTGACGCCCTTGGTGGTACCATAGGTGGTGGAATGGACCTGGTCGTGGGGGCTAAAAGGGTGATCATCACCATGGAGCATACCACCAAGGAGGGAAAGCCCAAGATAGTGAAGGAGTGCAGCTACCCCCTCACCGCCAAGAAGTGTGTAGATCTAATCGTTACTGACCTGGCTGTGATCGAGGTTACCATGGAGGGGCTTCTGCTAAGGGAGGTAGCCCCTGGTTGGACAGCTGAGGAGGTCCAGGCTCTCACTGAGCCCAAGCTGATAGTGGCCGCGGGCCTCAAGGAAATAGAGCCATGACCGCTCCCCGGCAACATGAACTCTTACTCACCAAAGAGAAGATCAGAAGGGCAAGATGGATTCGGATACTATCACGTATGTGTCTTTCGCTGTAGCAGGTATCACGGCGCTGGCACTTCTTATCTCAATAAGGGAAATGAGAACGGCAAGGCGTGCCGATCCGCAACTGATGATCTGCATGAGTCAGCCTAAGATTTACCCACATCAATTGATTTCTGGCGCGGGAGAACTTTATAGTAAGTTCATGGCCATCTTAATAAGTCCTGGCCTGGTTTCTAGTATAGTTACCGGCCGTCAAAGAAACAACGATCGATGAACTCACTATTTATTCGTTAGAGGTATGCACCTGTTATGACATCAATTTCCTCGTTCCAAAATACCAAGAACAGCCTGAGGAAGTGGCACTTGTCATATCTACTATTGCCGTGGGTGATTCAAAGCGCCAGCTTTGCTATTCGGCCAGGAGGCATCTGCGAAGGCATCCAAGAAGGTCGGCAATATTCACTGGAAATTAAGATAGCGTATGCCGCAGGCGAAAAACGAAATATAACACCATGGAACAAAGCGCCTATAAAGTGATGCTGAACTATGTCTACAAAGAGAGTTAACCGAGTCCTTTTGAACCACGAGCAAATAAGAGACGTGGTTGATCGCCTTGCCGAAGAAATACGTAGGGATTACAAGCAAAAAACACCTGTTTTAGTGGGCATTCTTAAAGGTAGCTTTGTCTTTATGGCCGACCTGATACGTGCACTTAATATGCCCCTGGAGGTAGATTTTGTCATATTGTCTAGTTATGGGTCGGGTACAGAGAGTTCAGGCGAGATCAAGGTCATCCACGGACTTGAGTCCTCTATAGAAGGCAAGGATGTTCTGATTGTCGAGGATATCATTGATTCTGGCCTCACGCTCAGCCTTTTTTTAGAGGAGTTGCGTCGGAGAAAGCCAGCCTCTTTACGGCTATGTGTATTAGTAGATAAGGTTGCACGGCGCAAGCTCAATGTTCTAATAGACTATATTGGTGTTCAGGTGCAAGATGAGTTCGTAGTTGGATACGGTATTGACTACGACGAGCAATATAGATACCTTCCCGATCTTTATGTCGTGGAGGACTAGATTAGTGTGAAAAGCTTGATCTCGGTAGCGAAAGGGGAGTCCCCCGCAGACCTGATCCTGTCCCGTGCTAAGATAGTGAATACCTTTAATGGCGAGATCGAGGAGGGAAATGTTGCTATCTACGGTGAAAAGATCGCCGGGGTCGGCGATTATCAGCTTGGTAAAGAGGTTATCGACCTCACCGGCAAATACCTCTCCCCGGGCCTTATCGACGGTCATGTCCATCCCGAAAGCTCCATGCTCCATATCCCCCGCTATGCCCAGGCGGTGGTGCCCCGTGGCGTCTCAGCCGTAGTAACCGACTTCCACGAAATTGCCAATGTGAAGGGGCTTGAGGGGGTAAAATATATGATGAGCTGTGCCCGCTCATTGCCCCTTGAGCTCTATTTCATGGTGCCCTCCTGTGTCCCCGCAACCTCGCTGGAGACCTCGGGGGCCCAGGTGACGGTGGAGGATATTGCCTCTGCCCTATCGTGGGAGAATACCATCGGGTTGGGTGAGGTGATGAACTTCCCCGGCGTGCTCGCCGCCGATGCGGAGATACTATCGAAAATAGCCGCGTCACAGGGCAAAATAGTCGATGGTCATGCCCCAGGACTCGATAGTAAGAATCTCAATGCCTACATCGCCTGTGGCATCGTTTCCGACCATGAATCCACCTCACTCGAGGAGGCAAGGGAGAAGCTCCAGCGGGGGATGTATGTGATGATTCGAGAGGGCTCCTCGGAGAAGAACCTTGAGGCACTCCTTCCCCTGGTTACCGATAAGACCTACAAAAGATGCCTTTTCGTAGTCGACGACCGAAGCTGTGCCGACCTATTGCGCGATGGCGACATCGATGCCGTGGTAAGGAAAGCAATTAAACTGGGGCTCGACCCGGTACGCGCCATCCAGATGGCCACTATAAATAGCGCTGATTACTTCAGGCTCCCCGGCCTGGGGGCGATTGCGCCGGGCTATCTTGCCAATCTGGTGGTAACCGCCGACCTAGCTGCATTCAAAGCGGAGATGGTATTCTACCGCGGAAAGCTGGTAGCCAGAGATGGCAATCCGCTTTTTTCGCCCGCGTTGCGAGAGAACAAAGCAATGACTCATACCATGAATGTTAAGCCCTTCGATGTAGAAGCGCTAAAAATACCTGCACCCAAAGGAACCTCCCACATTATAGAGATCGTACCCAACCAGATAATCACCAAAAAGGTTGCAGAAAGGGCAAAGGTTGCCGGTGGGTTTGTGGTGCCCAATATCGAGCAGGACATCCTCAAGCTAGTGGTGGTAGAAAGGCATAAAGCCACCGGGAACATCGGCCTGGGGCTGGTGAAGGGCTTTGGGCTGAAGCGGGGAGCATTGGCCTCATCCATCGCACACGATTCCCACAACATTATCGCTCTTGGGACAAACGATGTGGACATATACACTGCCATCAAGGAGGTAGAGAGGCTGGGGGGCGGTCTAGTAATCGCCGCTGAGGGCAAGATTTTAGACGCCCTCCCTTTGCCTATCGCCGGCCTGCTATCTGATGAACCGCTGGAAACTATGGTCAATAAGCTAGAAAAGCTCGAAAGAATCGCCGCAGAACTGGGGGCGAGGCTCGCTTCTCCCTTTGCCACCCTCTCCTTTCTCGCCCTCCCCGTGATCCCTGAGCTGAGGCTCACCGACCTGGGAATGGTGGATGTGATCAAATTTAAGCTCCTAGAATGAAAGGGGGGAGGGAAATGAATGAGCGAAAAGACAAACCAATGCCAGATATCGGGTTTAGGATGATGTCTTTCTTTTTCAGGATACGGGATAGGTTTAGGGACCCGGGAAAGCAGCTAGAGAAAGTCGGCATCAAGGAAGGACAAACCTTACTGGACTTCGGCTGTGGTTCGGGAAGTTATGTTATCCCTGCTGCCAGGATGGTTGGTGAAAATGGAAGGGTTGACGCCCTGGATATACACCCTCTGGCCATCAGTGCGGTTGAGAAAAAGGCAAATAAGGAAGGCTTGACCAATATCGCCACAATCCTTTCAGATAGGGATACCGGGCTACCCGATGAAAGCATAGATGTAGTTCTGTTGTATGACGTGATTCGCAGTATAAAAGATAAGCGAGCATTGTTGAAAGAGCTACATAGAGTTATGAAGGAAAACGGCCTGCTCTCAATTTTAGCTGAGCACATAAAAGTAGAGGATGTCTTAGAAATTGCAGAGAAGGATGGCCTTTTCTCCTTGAGAGATCAGCATGGCAAGCTTCTCAATTTTGAAAGGGGGCAACATGAGCAAACTGAATAGTAACACTTTGGCTATCCAGATATTTGCCCTCACCAAGAGGTTTGACGGCCTGATGGCAGTAGACAGCATTAGTCTAGAGATTAGAAGAGGCGAGCTCTTCTCCCTCCTCGGCCCCAACGGCGCTGGCAAGACCACTACTATCAATATACTTTGCTGCCTCCTCAAGCCGACAAGCGGTACCGCCTCCATAATGGGCTACGACATTATGAAAGAGCCCTTTAGAGTAAAGGAGCTCATCGGTGTCGCCCCCCAGGAGACAACAATCTCAGAGCACCTCAACTCATGGGAGAACCTCAGCCTCATCGGCCGGGTTCACCGCATCGACTCAAAGGAACTAAGGAAAAGGTCTGAAGAGCTACTTGAGACTGTGGGCCTCCTGGAGAGGGCTAAGGACCGGGTGGGGAAGTTCTCAGGGGGGATGAAGAGAAGGCTTAACCTGATAATGGCCCTGGTCCCCGATCCCGAGATCCTGTTCTTGGATGAGCCCACCCTGGGGCTCGACCCTCAGTCGAGAAGAGCCATCTGGGACTATATAGCAGAGCTTAAAGGAAAGAAGACCATCCTCTTAACCACCCACTATCTGGAGGAGGCCGATGTTCTGTCCGACAGGGTTGGGATCATAGACGAGGGGAAGATCGTGGCCCTGGGCACCCCTGATGAACTCAAAAAGAAGATCTCGGATACAAACACCATGATTATCTCAGCCGAGAACCTGTCGGCAGAAGCCATCGATGGATTGAGGACTATGGACAGATACGCCGAGGTGGATAGTGCCAGCGGCAATTTGAGGGTCTCGGGGAAAGACCTGAATTTCAGGGAAATTATGGATTATCTGCACTCGCAGGGTATCGTAGTCCGCTCCGCTGCGTTGGAACAGCCCACCCTGGAGGATGTCTTTCTCCAGATCACCGGGAAGGAGCTGAGGGAATGAGGTTCCTGGAACTTTTCAAAAGGAACCTAAAGGAGACCTATAGAGACCCGTTGAGCCTGGGGTTCCTCTTGGGGTTTCCTCTAGTGTTTATGCTGCTTTTTGGCTTTGCTTTTAGTGGCGAGACAACCCCTACCTATTCCCTTGGTGTGGTTGATCAGGACCAGAGTGAGATTTCCCAAGCCTTTGTCGATGAGGCACTGGCCACGGCTTTTGAAATCACCCTGTATGATGACTCATCCCAAGCCCTGGAGGACCTGAAGGCCGGCGACTTAAGGGCCTATATCACCATTCCTCAAGGATTCGGCGAACAGGTATACCAGAACTGGCAGGGTGAGAAAGAAAACATAGCTTTGGACATTACCTATGATGAGAGCGACTTGATAGTGAAAGAGCAGGTCATTTCCATGATCGATGCCGTTACCCGCTCCTTTGCACGGATAGAGGTGCCGGTAACCCTTAACGCTAGCCCCATACACATAGAAAGCGAAATCACCTATATCGATTTCATAGCGCCGGGGATAATAATATTTGGTCTTTTGATATTGATACCGACCTCAGCCAGGATGATGGTCAGAGACAAGGAAAAAGGGGTCCTAGCCCGATTGCTGACCACACCTACAAGGCCCTGGGAGTTCATATCAGCCTATTCTTTATGCCTGTTTGCAGTTGGCATTGCCCAGATAATAATTTTTATTGTAATAGCATACCTCATGGGGCTGGATATAGTTGGCAGCGCAGGATTGGTCTTTCTCGTCTTCGCACTCACTGCCTTATGCTCCATAGGTATCGGGATGATCATAGCTTCGCTGTCCAAGAGCGAAAATCAGGCTGATCC
>SOIC01000098.1 GCA_004377275.1 Dehalococcoidia bacterium | reverse complement strand
ATGAAAGAACCTGAACGCTGCACCGGGTGTGCTTTCTGCGCCCAGACGTGTCCCGATATAGCGATTGAGGTCTATCGCGAGAAGAGAGCACAGCAAGGGAAGTGATACCATGGGCAAAGTCCTGATGGCAGGGAATGACGCTATGGCCGAGGCAGCAATCTGTGCCGGCTGCCGTTCCTACTTCGGTTATCCCATCACCCCGCAGAACGAGTTGCTGGAATACATGTCGGCGCACATGCCCAAAGCGGGCGGCGTCTTCATCCAGGCAGAGAGCGAAGTGGCGGCGATTAACATGTGCTACGGCGCCTCCGCGGCGGGTGCGCGCACCATGACCTCCTCCTCCAGCCCCGGGATCAGCCTTAAGACGGAGGGCATATCCTATATCGCCGGCGCCGACCTGCCCTGTGTCATTATCAACGTGGTGCGTGGTGGTCCGGGGCTGGGCAACATCGCCCCGGCTCAGGGGGACTATTTCCAGGCCACCAAGGGAGGGGGACATGGCGACTACCGCATGATTGTCCTCGCTCCGGCAACCATACCGGAGTCGATTGAACTGGTGATGCTGGCCTTCGAGCTGGCAGACAGATACCGCGTTCCGGTGATGGTTCTCGCTGATGGAATGCTCGGTCAGATGATGGAGCCGGTTGTCCTTCCGGAGCACATCGACCCGGCCACATTGCCGGTCAAGCCGTGGGCTATCACGGGTGCCAAAGGACGTAAGCCCAATCTCATTACCAGTTTTTTCCTCGACCCGGTCGAACTGAGTGAGATCAACGTCAAACGCCAGGCCCGCTACCAGAAAATAGAGGAGCGCGAGGTGCGATACGAAGAGCATGAGACTGCCGATGCCACGGTAGTCGTCGCTGCCTTCGGCTCGGTGGCTCGAATCGCCAGGACGGCAGTCAGAATGGCAAGAAACGAGGGGATCAAGCTCGGGCTGCTGCGACCGATCACCCTGTGGCCCTTCCCCTATGCGCCGCTGCGTGCCCTGTCCCAAAGGGTCGACGTCATCCTTACCGTGGAGATGAACGCCGGCCAGATGGTAGAGGATGTGCGCCTTGCAGTAGCTGAGCGAGCTAAGACCCCATTCTACGGCGAACTCGGTGGACTCGTACCCAGCCCCAGGGATATCCTGAGAGAGGTGAAGCGATATGCCAGTTAGTACAGAGAACATGGTCAAGGTGTTCGGGCGACCCAAGAGCCTCAACGAGTCGGTGTTCAGCTATTGCCCCGGTTGCCATCACGGGGTGGTTACCCGAATGATCGCCCAGGCTATCGACGAACTCGGCATTCAGGAACGCACTGTGGTGGTGGCGCCGGTCGGCTGTTCGGTCAGCATGTATCACTGGTTCCGCTGCGACGGGACCCAGGCATCTCACGGCCGGGCGTGTGCGGTGGCCACCGGGATTAAGCGGACCAACCCCGACCTCATCGTTTTCACCTATCAGGGTGACGGCGACCTGGCCGCCATCGGCACAGCAGAATCAATACACACCGCCAATCGCGGGGAGAATATCACCGTAATCTTCATCAATAACCAGATCTACGGTATGACGGGAGGGCAGATGGCACCCACGACCCTGCTCGGGCAGTGGGCCACCAGCTGTCCCGAGGGCAGAGATGCTCGCCTTGCCGGGTACCCGCTTCGCTTCGCCGAGATGGTTGCCCAGCTCGACGCCCCGGCCTACGTCACCCGCCAATCGGTCTACGACCAGAAGCGAATCATGGCGGCAAACCGGGCGATAAAGAAGGCGTTCCAGTACCAGGTCGAGGGCAAGGGATATTCCCTCGTGGAGGTCCTCACTAACTGCCCCACCAACTGGCGGATGGGCCCGCTTGAGACCAATCGCCGCCTGGCAGATGAGGTAGTCAAGACATTCCCGCTCGGCGATTTCGTGGACAGGGGGTAGAATGGACAGTACATTCATATTTGCCGGCTTTGGCGGCCAGGGGGTTATCCTGGCAGGAAAGCTCCTCGCCCAAGGTGGGACAGACTACGGACTACACGTGACCTGGCTTCCCTCCTACGGCCCGGAGATGAGAGGAGGAACGGCAAACTGCACCGTGGTTCTCTCCGATGAGCCGATCGGCTCGCCGGTAGTGGATAACCCGACTGCACTTGTCGCCATGAACCTCCCTTCGCTGGACAGATTCGAAAGGGCCGTGCTTGAAGGTGGAACGGTAGTGGTCAACTCCTCCTTCATCAACCGGCGGGTGGAACGCAACGATATAAGGGCACTACCCATACCTCTGAACGACATCGCCGTCTCACTGGGCAACCCCAGGGCAGCCAACATGGTCGCCCTCGGTGCCGTGGTCAAGGCTACCGGGATTATGCCCCTGGACGCGGTCAAGGGGGCGATGGTCAAGATGCTCGGCCACAAGGCTGGTGGGAAGCTCGTCGAAGTGAATGAGCGAGCGCT
>SOIC01000157.1 GCA_004377275.1 Dehalococcoidia bacterium | reverse complement strand
GGGAGTCTTCCGCGATAAGAGACTACGTGCGCGGCTACCAACAATACCCAGAGTCCGCTGAGGAGGTTGAAGCTGCTCACAGGGTGGGCAGCGCCGTGCTGGCTGCGGAGCCCTGGGAGTGAAACGAGGCGAGATATGGTGGGCGGAACTGGCCCCGCCTGCCGGGAGGCGTCCTGTTCTACTTCTATCCCGCAATGAGGCCTATGCTGTTCGGGAACTGGTAATGGTGGCTCCACTGACCACGCGCATCCGTGGCATCCCATCAGAGGTGCCGTTAGGACCCGAGGACGGTGCGTCCCGTGCCTGTGTTGTCAATCTGGACACTATTACCACAATCGCTAAGGCGAGTGTGCGTGAGCGATTGACCACTCTGAGTGCTGAGAAGTTGAAAGCGGTAGAGGAGGCCCTGCATTTCTCTCTCGGCCTGGAACGGTAACAGGTGTGTCGTGAGTTAGCGGTGATATGTACGTTTTCGCCTCGTTAACCCGCATGTTCTGAAGGACACTATGATCCTGTGGACTATTCAAGACATGGCAGCCTGGGAACGATTACAGTGCAAAGGTGTGCTCAGGGGTGACGGTAGGCGGGTTCCGGCATACTATCGCTATGCTTACCGATGGATGTCAGACCAGATGCGCCTGCGGCTGTCCCCTTATCATGCTCGCTTTCCCCTCTGGGGGTGGTATCACTGGCAGGGAATAAAGCAATGCCGGCCGGACTTGCGGGCCTCGGGACATCTGGCCAAAGGGCTACCCGGCGTCCGTATTGAGCTTGAGCTTCCTGAGGATAGTGTCCTCCTTTCCGATTTCGATTCCTGGCATTGTGTCCTCAACCATTGCTATCTATCAATCAATGAGCAAGAAGACGAGAGTTTCGTTCGCGAGTTGGAGAGAGCAGGGGTGGAGCAGAGGTGGCCCTACCCCGAGCCATTTCATCTTCGCGTGGTCTCCAGTTGGCAATACATATTCGACCTGGAAGCTGGCGACGTAGAGTGGCGGGGTCCGCTATCCGAGCGCAGTATTCAGGCGACATTCTGGGAATTGACCATTCCCCAAATTCGACGCGTAGACATATTCAGGGCAAGATGATGGGAACGAGACAGCCGGGCCGGTGTCCGTATTTGGCCCATCCGCAGCTACCGCACTTGCGACACCGCCGCTGGCTTGCCCGGGCCGATGACTTCGAATTCGGGGAACAACATACTAATCAAGCCTATTGGCCCCTCGGGCCGGGACAAGCCCCACCCCTATGACAGTGACCAAATCCTAAATCCCAAGCACCAAATTCCTTCGACAAGCTCAGGACAGGCCCAAACAATATAAAGCCCAAAATACCAATGGTCAAAACAGTTTAGAGCTTTGAATTTCGATATTTGGATTTGTTTGGAGCTTGGATTTTGGAATTTGGGATTTGAAGCGGAGCGCCTTTGGGTTTCGGATTTAATCTGGAGATTGCGGCGCCTGTTCCGAAGCGTAAGCGAGGAATCTCAGCTCCTCGCAAAGGCAGGGTGGATGCATCACTGCAGGCCAACAGCCTGCCTTAGCCTTATGTCCAGTTCTTTCTGGATAGCAGGGCTGACTCTGCCGAGACGGCGAATGATTCTACTTCGCTCGATGGTCAGCAATTTTCTCATTCTGAAAGTCGAGGTTTTCTTGAGACCCGTTTTGACAAAATCAGGATTGTCTTGGTGCAGCAGATAATCAGTTTCAGATAGTTCTCCGGGAGAGACTACGGAAGAGATAAAAGCGATGATAACATCAATTCTCTGCGGGTCCACAGATATTATAACTGCTGGCCGCAACTTCTCAGTGGTCAGGTCGGTAAAGGGAAAAGGGATAAGAACAATATCTCCGCGTTCGAGCACAGCTTCTGGCTTGCGCTTAGACTGCCTCTCCATCATCAGCACTGTAAATGCCCTCAGCAGCATGGTGCAGGAAATCGTAGCTGCCACCTTGCTCTGCCACCCGGCCGATAAGAGACAAGGGCAAGTCGTCTTCGAGAACGAGGATTTCTAATGTCCGGTGTTCAGGAATATCCACTTTCCCCAGCGGCTTGAGAACCCCGTTTTCGTAGATTACGTGAATCCTTTGCGGCATCATTATCGCTTTTACGCAAGCGTAGCAAGAACCGGGACTGAATGTCAAGGTAAAATGAGGGCGGCTCCATTTTCTATGCCCTTCGCCACACACCGCGGCGAGATTGCCACGCTTCGCTCGCAATGACATTAAGGGTGTGGGCGGGGACGAGCCCCGCCCCTACGGTATTGAGGAAATGTAGTGCGAGGCTTTAGCCTCGTGCGGCCTGATCGTGTAGGGGAGGGTCTTGTACCCTCCCAAAAGGGTCAGATTCTTCGCCCCGATTGCATCGGGACTCAGAATGACAGAAAGGCACGACCCTGAAGGGTCGCACTACAAGAACCTGAGTTGCCT
>SOIC01000046.1 GCA_004377275.1 Dehalococcoidia bacterium | reverse complement strand
TTTAGTAGAATCTATAGTGTAGCACGGATGTGTTCTACTCCGCTCGTCCCCTCGGTTGATTTATCGTAAGGCGTCTCGCAATAATAAGTGAAGCGAAATCCACGATACCAAGTATCAACTATCTATCTGAACGAGATCATACTTGACAATTATGAGCCGGAAAAACCATACTGACCTGAGTGTCGCGGAGGTAAGAAGTGGAGCCGCTTAGAACTTTACTCTTTGTCCCCGGCAACCGGTTAAACATGATTGAGAAGGCGCGGCATCTGCCTGCCGATGTGCTCGTTTTAGACCTGGAGGATTCGGTGCCCAGCTTAGAGAAAGCCAGCGCCAGAGCCCAGGTAAGGGATTCGCTAGCCGGGCTGGCGCCGGAGAGAAGAGGAGGGGAGAAGGTAAAACAAAAATGGCGAAAGGTCTTTGTGCGCATCAACTCCCTCGCCAGCGGCCTAGCCCAGGAGGATCTGGAGTCCGTGATCACCCCCGGGATCCATGGCATCAGCCAACCCAAGCCCTCCTCCGCGCGCGACGTAACTGAGGTGGCAGCGATCATTACGCGTCTGGAAAGAGAGAGGGGAGTCGCCGCCGGTCATGTCAAGCTTCTTCCCTGGGTGGAGACGGCCAAGGGACTCCTCCATGCCTTCGAGATAGCCAGTGCCTCCCCTCGGGTGGTGGGCATCTCCTTTGGCGCCGAGGATTTCACCCTGGACACGGGCATGATGCGCACTGAGGAGGGCAGCGAGCTTCTTTATCCCAGGACAATGGTGGTCATCGCCGCCAAGGCGGCCGATGTGATAGCAGTAGACACCCCCTATAATAACTTCCGGGATGAAGCCGGGCTGATTAATGAGGCCAGGCTTGCCCGAAGGCTTGGCTTCGAGGGCAAGTTCCTGATTCACCCCAGCCAGATAGAGCCGGTGAACTGTATCTTCTGCCCCTCACCAGAGGAGGTGGCCCACGCCAGGAGGGTGGTCGCCGCCTTTGAGGCTGCCGCGGCCCAGGGCTTCGCCTCAACCTCCCTTGATGGCAAGATGATCGACATTCCCATCGCAAATAGGGCAAGAAAGCTGCTCATGGTAGCGGATTCCATCGCCCGGAGGGAGAAGGGAAGATAATTGCCTTTCTTGCTTTTTCAGGTTCAGCGTTATATAATACAACACACTATGTGACTGTTTTCACAAAGTGAATATTTTCACAAAACTGCTAGTCGGGAGAAGAGATGGCGATTGAGGACAAGATAGAGAATCTGGCTAAACTGAGAGCGGAGTCGCAGCAAGGCGGGGGTGAAAAGCGCATCGCGGCGCAGCATGATAAGGGCAAGCTTACAGCTAGGGAGCGCATCGCCCTCCTCCTCGATGAGGGCAGCTTCGAGGAGCTGGATCCCTTCGTCACCCACCGCGCCACCGAGTTCGGCCTTGACGAGAAGAAGTTCTTGGGCGATGCCGTGGTCACCGGATATGGTAAGGTAAATGGCAGGCTGGTTTACCTCTTCTCTCAGGACTTCACCGTCTTCGGGGGCTCGCTATCGGAGGTGGTGGCCGAGAAGATCTGCAAGGTAATGGACCTGGCGTTAAAGAACGGGACACCTTGCATCGGGCTATTGGATTCCGGCGGGGCCAGGATTCAGGAGGGGGTGGAGAGCCTCGCCGGATACGGTGATATCTTCCTTAGAAATACCCTTTCATCAGGTGTGATCCCCCAGATATCAGTGATCATGGGCCCCGCCGCTGGCGGGGCGGTATACTCCCCGGCGATTACCGACTTCGTCTTTATGGTTAAAGGCACTGGGCAGATGTATATTACTGGCCCCGATGTGATCAGGGCGGTGACCGGGGAGGAGGTGACCCTTGAACAGCTTGGTGGTGCGATGATTCATGCCAGCCAGAGCGGTAATTGCCACTTTGTCGCTGAGGGTGACCAGGAATGCCTCGACATGGTTCGCCAGCTCCTCAGCTACCTCCCTCAGAGCAACATGGATCTGGTGGGGCCGCCCCTGGGTGATATGAGCGACGATCCCTATAGAAGGGATGAGGAGCTGCTCCACATTGTCCCCGATGATGCCACTAAAGCCTACGACATGAAGGAAATTATCCGGAGGGTGATGGATAATGGCGAATCTTTTGAGGTTCATGAGCACTTCGCCCCCAACATCATCACCGGATTTGCCAGGCTAGGGGGACGCGCGGTGGGCATCGTGGCCCAGCAGCCGTCGGTATCGGCAGGGTGTATCGATATCGATGCCTCAGATAAAGCCGCTCGGTTTGTGCGCTTCCTTGATTGCTTTAACATCCCCATAATCACCCTGTGCGATGTTCCCGGATATATGCCGGGCGTCGATCAGGAATATGGGGGGATCATCAGGCACGGAGCTAAGTTGCTCTACGCCTACTCTGAGGCCACCGTCCCCAAGGCGACTGTGATAACCCGTAAAGCCTACGGGGGTGCCTATATAGCGATGAGCAGCAAGCACCTCAGGGGCGACATCAACTATGCCTGGCCCACTGCAGAGATCGCCGTAATGGGGCCCGATGGTGCGGTGAACATCATCCATAAAGAGACCATCCAAAAGTCGCAGGATCCCGAGGAGACCAGAAGGAATCTAGTAACCGAGTATCGGGAGAAGTTGGCCAATCCCTATGTGGCGGCGGCCCGGGGCTACATCGATGATGTGATCGACCCCAGGGAGACTCGCCCCAGGTTGATAAAGGCACTGGAGATGCTCCGGAACAAGCGGGACTCAACCCCTCCCAAAAAACATGGCAACATACCGTTGTAGAGGGAAAGGATGAAGGGAAAAGAGGCGATCATGGCGGCGGTCATGGCAGCCATTGACTGCTTTGAGGAAGAGGAGACGCTGGCAGCGCCTGTAGTGCCGCGACCTGGGATGAGCTATTGGAGATATTGGGGGCTTGCGGATATGATGAGGATGCGCATCCTTTGGCAGTTAAGAATATACCCCCGGCTACCTTTGTAAGGAGATGATCTTAATGGATAACAAAAACCCGCTCAAAATCACCGATACCACCCTCCGCGATGGACATCAGTCATCGCTGGCAACCAGGATGCGCACCGAGGATATGGAAGCCGTCGCCGAGGAGATGGATAAGGCAGGATTTTATTCCATGGAAGTGTGGGGTGGAGCCACTTTCGATGTGCCAACAAGGTTTCTCAATGAGGATCCCTGGGAGAGACCGCGCCTCTTGAAGCGGCTGATGCCTAATACCCCGCTTCAGATGCTGCTTCGTGGGCAGAACCTGGTGGGCTATCGACACTATGCTGACGATGTAGTCGATGCCTTCGTCCACCAGGCGGCTGAGGTGGGTATCGATATCTTCCGCGTCTTCGATGCGGTGAACGATGAGCGCAATTTCGAGGCTCCTTTTAAGGCGATCAAGGAGTGCGGCAAGCACATCCAGGGTGCATTATGCTACTCACTCACCGAGCGGAAATTAGGGGGGCCGATCTACAACATCGATTATTATGTCAAGAAAGCGCTCATTCTTCAGGATATGGGCGCCGATAGCATCTGTATCAAGGACATGGCTGGGCTCGCCGCCCCTTATGACATCTACGAGCTGGTTAGCGCCCTTAAGGCAGCACTAAAGATACCGGTCCAGTTCCACACCCACTACACCAGCGGCATGGCCTCCATGAGCTGCCTAAAGGCTGCTGAGGCTGGGGTGGATATTATCGACACCGCCCTGGCCCCCTTTGCCCTGCGCTCTTCCCAGCCGGCGGTGGAGCCTATTGTGGTCGCCCTTGAGGGGACGCCGCGGGACACTGGGCTGGACCTGTCCTATCTTTTTAAGCTGGGGCAGTATATCGAGTCCATCGCCCCCAAATACCGCGACTTTCTGGGTACCACCAAGATGTCGGTCATCGATACCGGGGTGCTGGTGCACCAGATCCCGGGAGGCATGACCACCAACCTGGTGTCCCAGCTAAGGGAAGCGGACGCGCTGGACAGGATCAATGAGGTATATGCCGAGCTTCCCAAGACCAGGAAGGAGCTGGGCAACCCTCCCCTGGTTACCCCCACCAGCCAGATTGTGGGGATTCAGGCGGTGCAAAATGTCCTGATGGGCCGGTACAAGATGGTCTCCGGCCAGGTTAAGGACTATATTTACGGTCTCTACGGCAAGCCCCCGGCAGAGGTCGACCCTGAGGTACAAAAGCTGGTCCTCAAAGGCTATGAGCGAGGCGAGGAGCCGATCACCTGTCGCGCCGCAGATATATTGGAGCCGGAGATGGAGAAGGCAAAGGAGGCTACAAAGGAGATTGCCAAGGACATCGGCGATGTGCTCATCTATGCCCTCTATCCAACCACCGGGATGCGCTTTTTAAAATGGAAATATGGGTTGGAGGAGCCGCCACCGGAGACAAAACCAAAGACCTTGGAGGACGTGAATCGGGAGGATGAACTCATCGCCAAAGCGAAGGCGGGCAAGCTGGAGGAGAAGGTGGAGAAGCCTGTCCCACCAAAGGGACCGGGGCTCAGGGCTTATAATGTCTTTGTGGGCGATGAGTATTATCAGGTAGCGGTAGAGCCCGTGGGTGGGACGCAAATAATAAACCGACCTCATGCTAGCGCGGCACCATTACAAGCAGCGGAGACTGTGGCTGCCCGGGAGACCAAAGAGGCACCCGCGGTGGCTCCGGAGGGAGCGATCCTTGCCCCTATGCCCGGAATCGTCATTAGATACGAAGTGGCGCTGGGGCAAGCGGTTAAGGCAGGTGATACCATTGTGATCCTGGAGGCGATGAAGATGGAGAGTGTCCTCCCCGCCCCTATCGATGGCACGGTTAAGGAGCTGAGAGTTAAGCCTGGGGATCGGGTGGCCAAAGATGATGTCATAGCAGTGATTGGTTAACGCTATGGGGAAGACCCTCGCCGAGAAGATCCTGAGCGAGAATTCCGGGAGCGATGCCCATGCTGGAGATATCATTATCGCCAGGGTCGATCTCGCCTTCCTCCAGGATGGCACCGGACCCCTGGCGCTACGGCAACTTGAAGAGAGCGGTCTTGAGCAGATAGCCAATCCAGAAAGGGTGGTCCTCTTCCTCGATCACGCTGCTCCCAGCCCTTCACTCGAGCTAGCCAATGACCATATTATCCTGCGTCAGTTCGCCCGAAAGAGCGGCGCCCAGCTTTACGATGTGGGGGAAGGGGTTTGCCACCAACTGGTGGTGGAATCCTATGCCAACCCGGGCGAGGTGATCATCGGTGCCGACTCCCATACTGTGACCGCAGGGGCATTGGGGGCCTTTGCTACCGGGATGGGCTCCACCGATGTTGCCATCGCCATCGCTTTAGGAAGAACCTGGCTGCGGGTGCCTGAGAGCTTCAATGTAGCGGTCAGCGGCGGCTTCACAAAGGGAGTATATGCCAAGGACCTCGCCCTGCACCTTATCGGGAGACTTGGTGCTGATGGTGCCACCTACAAATCGCTGGAGTTCTCAGGAGAGGCTATCGCAAACATGAGCATGACGGGGCGTTTCACCCTGGCTAATATGGCGGTGGAGGCGGGGGCCAAGACGGGGCTTTTCCCCACGGATGAGGTCACACGAGCCTATCTTGAATCTCGCGGTCGCAGCGCTCTTTTTCGCTCTTTGCGCCCTGATCCCGATGCCAAGTATGAACGAGCGATCGCTATCGATGCTTCTAGCCTTGAGCCCATGGTGTCTAAACCTCACGCAGTAGATAATATCGCTCTGGCAAGAGAGCTAACGGGCACGAAAATCGCGCAGGTTTTCATCGGCACCTGCACCAATGGTCGCTTGGATGATCTAGCGGTAGCAGCCGCCATCCTCAGCGGGAAAAGATGCCATCCGAAAACCAGGCTGCTCGTTGCCCCGGCATCCCGCGAGGTGCTTAGAGAGGCGATAAGTGCTGGATATATCCAGACCCTACTTGAGGCTGGGGCGGTGCTTCTGCCACCGGGTTGCGGCCCCTGCGTTGGGGTGCACCAGGGAGTGCTGGGGGACGGGGAGGCTTGCCTCTCTACAGCCAACCGCAATTTCAGGGGGCGCATGGGAAATCCAGAGGCCCACATCTACCTGGGAAGCCCGGCTACCGCCGCAGCGAGCGCCATCGCTGGCGAGATCACCGATCCCCGGGAGCTAGTGTAAATGCTTAGAGGAAAAGCCTTTAAGTTCGAGGATAATATCTCCACCGATGACATCACACCAGGGAGGCTGTTTCACCTGAGGAGCAACCTCCCTGAGCTGGCAAAGCATGTCCTGGAGGATGTTGCTCCCAGCTTCGGCTCAATGGTGAAGCCGGGCGATTTCATTGCCGCCGGCGTAAACTTCGGGCTGGGCTCAAGCCGGGAGCACGCTGCCATCGTGCTAAAGATGGCGGGCGTAGAAGCCATCCTGGCGAAGTCGATAGCGCGCATTTTCTTTAGAAACGCCGTCAATGTCGGGCTTCCTGTCCTGATATGCGATACCGACAAGATCAATGATGGCGATGAGCTTGAGATTGACCTTGTGGGAAGCATAGTAAAGAATCTTACCAATGGAACCAAGCTACCCATAGGCGAATTCCCCGAGGTGATGCTCAGGATACTTGAAGAGGGCGGGCTTATCCCCTATATTAAAAAGCATGGAGACTTTGAATCTTAGCAAGGAGATGAATCTTGGCTTATACTATCACCCTGATCCTAGGTGATGGCATCGGTCCTGAGGTAACCACGGCTGCGGTAAGGGTGCTGGAGGCGACCGGGATCGAGTTCAACTGGGAGCAGGCGATCGCCGGTCAGCAGGCACAGGATAAGTATGGCACTCCCCTTCCTGATGACCTCCTCGAATCTATCAGGAGAAATAAGGTAGCCTTAAAAGGGCCGATCACCACCCCTGTAGGCTCAGGCTTTCGCAGCGTCAATGTGGCGATAAGGAAAGAACTGGATCTCTATGTCTGCCTGCGTCCCTGCAAGAGCTACCCCGGTGCTCCTTCCATCCACAATAATGTGGATGTTGTAGTGGTGAGAGAGAATACCGAGGACCTCTACATGGGGATCGAGTACTGGAAGGAGACCCCTGAGGCGGCAAGCCTCCATCGCCTCATCTCGGAAAGTGGGAATCGGGTCAGCGCGGATTCGAGCTTCAGCATCAAGGCGATCTCACCCAATGCCAGTCGAAGGATTGCGAAGTATGCCTTCGATTACGCCAGAGCCCATGGCCGAAAGAAGGTAACTGCGGTTCACAAGGCAAACATCCTGAAGGCCACCGATGGGCTCTTCCTGGATACTGCCACCGATGTCGCCAGTGGTTACCCCGATATCGAATTTGAGACCCATATGGTCGATAGCATCTGCGCGCAACTGGTGCGCTACCCCCAGCACCATGATGTCATTGTTCTGCCCAACCTTTATGGCGACATTATCTCCGAGCTTTGCGCCGGGCTTATTGGGGGTGTCGGGCTCGCCCCTGGAGCCAATATCGGGGATGACATCGCTGTCTTTGAACCGACCCATGGCAGCGCCCCGAAATACACTGGTCAGAATAAGGTGAATCCCATGGCCATGATGCTCTCGGGGGTGCTGATGCTCCGCCATCTAGGGGAGAAAGAGGCTGCCGATAAAGTGGAGAGCGCCGTAGCACAGGTTATTGCTGAGAGGGAATCCGTAACCTATGATATGAAGCCCGATCGCAGCGATCCCACGGCAGTGGGCACCTCTGAAGTTGCTGATGCCGTAATAAATAAAATGAAGGAGTAGAGTAGTGCGAAATAAGGTTACAGTTGTCGGGGCCGGGAATGTGGGCGCTGCCTGCGCCCAGCGAATAGCGGAGAGGGGCTATGCCGATGTGGTGCTGGTGGACATCATCGAGGACATGCCTCAAGG
>SOIC01000084.1 GCA_004377275.1 Dehalococcoidia bacterium | reverse complement strand
ACCTTTCGCTGGGTCGGCCGCTACGACTATGAGCAACATATCACCGAAACCCTGGACACCAGGCTCAATGTCTTCGCCGATTTTCACCCTACACTGCCCCCAGGATACGACAACAGCGATCTTGTCTTTCTGGCCAATATCGACCCTGATCTCCAGTGCGAGGTACTGAACCAAGTCAGCGGGGCCCAGCTGAAAGTGGTCGATACCATGAACTTCTGGATTCGGGGCAAGAGTGAATCCCTATGCCGCGCGATGAGCGCTGTGGACATCGTCATCATGGACGAGTCCGAGGTACGCCTCCTCGCCCGAAGCCATAACATTGTCTCTGCCGCCAGGAATATCCTCAAGCTGGGACCCAAAGCGGTTATCGTAAAGAGAGGGGAATACGGAGCGATCATGATCGGCAACGATGACTATTTCATCGCCCCAGCCTATCCCGTAGACCAGGTCAAGGACCCCACCGGGGCCGGGGATAGCTTTGCCGGGGGCTTCCTCGGCTACCTAGACCAGGCTAAAGAGCTGACACCACAAGCCCTGAGGCAAGCCATCATCCATGGCACCGCTGTAGCCAGCTTTACCATCGCTGAATTTAGTATCGATGGCCTTCGCTCTTTGAGGATAGCTGATATTACCCATAGATACCAAGAGCTCAAAAAGTTCACCCATTTTGATGATAAGGAGAGTAATTTATGAAAGCTGACATCAAGGACCCTTCCCTGTCCTCAGCGGGTATACTGCATATTGAGTGGGCCGCCAGGGAGATGCCGGTACTCAAGCTAATTCGGGAGCGATTTGCCCTCGAGAAACCCCTCAAAGGGGTGCGCCTCGCCGCCTGCCTGCATATAACCTCTGAGACGGCAAATCTAGCGCTGGTCTTCAAGGAGGGAGGCGCCGAACTGGCGCTTTGCGCCTCAAACCCCCTCTCTACCCAGGACGATGTCGCTTCTGCCCTGGTGGCAGAGTATGGCATCACGGTCTATGCCATAAATGGGGAGGACAACGAAACCTATTACAAGCACATTAATGCTGCCCTGGAACATGGACCCCATATCACCCTGGACGATGGCGCTGACCTGGTGAGCACAATTCATAAAGATCGCCAAGAACTCGTCAGCAATATTATCGGAGGCACTGAAGAGACTACCACCGGGTGTATCCGGTTGAGGAGCCTGGCTCAGCAAGGGAAGCTCCTCTACCCCATCATAGCTGTGAACGAGGCGGATTCGAAGCACTTCTTTGATAACCGCTATGGCACCGGCCAAAGCACCATCGACGGCATTACCCGAGCTACTAATATCCTGTGGGCCGGAAAGAGGGTGGTGGTCTGCGGCTATGGCTGGTGCGGCAGGGGGGTAGCGATGAGGGCACGTGGTCTGGGAGCCCATGTCATCGTGACCGAGATCGAGCCCATCCCGGCTCTGGAGGCAGTCATGGATGGCTACCCGGTGATGCCCATCGCGGAGGCAGCGAAGATCGGGGACATATTCATCACCCTAACCGGGGACATTAGCGTTCTTGACAAGACACATTTCTCCACGATGAAGGATGGGGCGATCCTGGCCAACAGCGGGCATTTCAATGTGGAGATTAACATCCCCGCCTTAGAGGAGATGGCAAAAGCCAAGCGCCGCCTTCGCCCCTACGTCGATGAATACACTTTGCCCGATGATCGGCGAATCTTCCTTCTTGCCGAGGGTAGGCTGATCAACCTCGCCGCTGCCGAGGGGCATCCAGCAAGCGTGATGGACATGAGCTTCGCCAATCAGGCGCTTTGCGTGGAGTACATGGTGAAGGGAAGAAAGGCCAAGCCCAGGGTTTACTCCGTACCCAAGGATATCGACCGGGAGGTAGGCAGGCTAAAGCTGGCCTCCATGGGTATCACCATTGATACGCTTACAGAGGAGCAGAGCAAATACCTGGATAGTTGGGAAGCAGGAACATAAATAGAAAAGGAGACAAAATGACAACATTTATGACTGCGCCTTCACTGTTTCTCACTTCTGAGTCGGTTACCGAAGGCCATCCCGATAAGCTCTGTGACCAGATATCCGATGCTGTACTTGATGAAATCCTGACCTACGACCCGATGGCGAGGGTGGCTTGCGAGACCGCCGTGACCACCGGCTTAGTTATCGTCTTGGGAGAGATTACCACCGACTGCTATGTAGAGATACAGGACATCGTGCGCAAGGTATTGCGTGACGTGGGTTATACCCGCGCCAAGTACGGATTTGACTGCGATACCTGCGGTGTGATGGTCTCCATCAAGGAGCAGTCAAAGGATATCGCCATGGGGGTAGACAAAGCGCTGGAGACCAGAGAAGAGAACGGCAAGGATGAGATCGATATATTGGGCGCTGGTGACCAGGGAATGATGGTGGGCTTTGCCTGCAACGAGACCCCCGAGCTCATGCCCCTTACCATCTCCCTGGCCCATAAGCTATGCAAGCGCCTCGCCGAGGTGCGGAAAGATGGCACCCTGCACTATCTGCGTCCTGACGGCAAATCACAGGTTACGGTGGAGTATTCTAAAGGCGTTCCCAAGCGTATAGATACCGTGCTCATCGCTGCCCAGCACGACCCCAAATCCAATCATGAAACCATCAAACAAGATATCATAGAGCATGTTATCAAGCCGGTTCTTCCCCTAGACCTGCTGGACGATGGGACGAAGTTTTATGTCAACGCCACCGGTCGCTTCGTGACCGGTGGCCCAATGGGCGATGCCGGGCTCACCGGGCGTAAGATACTGGTCGATACCTATGGTGGTATCGCCAGACACGGCGGCGGAGCCTTTTCAGGAAAGGACCCCACCAAAGTGGATCGCTCCGCCGCCTATGCGGCAAGATATGTCGCCAAGAACCTGGTGGCGGCGGGTCTCGCCGATCGCCTCGAACTCCAGGTCTCTTATGCCATCGGAGTAGCGCGCCCCCTCTCCATCTGTATAGAGACCTTCGGCACCGGGAAGGTTCCCGATGATGTTATTATTGACCTGATCCATAAGCACTTCGACCTTCGACCAGGGGCCATCATTGAGTCCATGCAGTTACGGCGTCCCATCTACAGGCAGACCGCCAGCTACGGTCATTTCGGTCGCACCGATATCGATGTCCCATGGGAAAAGACCGATAAGGCCGCCACTCTCAGGGCCGAGGCCGGGCTTAAAGGGCGAGCCTAGAGTTGACGCACGCCCCACAACTGGCTAAAGTATGAATAAGGCTAAATCCGGGAGCATGCGGCGGAGAAAGGTGAAAAGGTGAAGGCGGTGGTCTTGGTCGGCGGTGAGGGGACAAGGCTTCGCCCCCTTACCTTTAATACACCCAAGTCTATGGTGCCTATTGCGAACAGGCCATTCTTGGAGCACATGACCGAATACCTGAAGGGGCACAGCATCGATGACATTATCCTGACCCTCTGCTACCTTCCAGATCGTACCCAGCGCTATTTTGGCGATGGCAGCAACTTCGGAATAAAACTAACCTATGCACTGGAGGAATCCCCCCTGGGAACCGCGGGGGCAGTGAAAAACGTTGCAGAGCGTCTTGATGGTACCTTCTATGTCTTTAACGGGGATATATTTACCGACATCGACCTTACGGCGATGATGGAGTTCCACCGGCAGCGGGGATCAAAGGTCACAATCGCACTAACGCCAGTGGAGGATCCCACCATATATGGAGTGGTTGAGACCAACAATGAGGGGAGGGTGGAGCGTTTTATCGAGAAACCGCGCCGGGGCACAGTGACCACCAATATGATCAACGCCGGTGCTTACATCCTTGCGCCTGAGGTGCTAAACTACATCCCCAAAGGATTGAGCTTCACCTTTGAGCAAGGGCTCTTCCCCCTTCTTCTGGAGCGCGGCGATCCAATGTACGGCTACCAATCCGATGCATATTGGATCGACATTGGGACCCCCGAGAAATACCTGAAGCTTCACCATGACCTGCTCATGGGACGGATAAATAGGCGCTTCCCCGGTGAGCCTGCTGGCGAGGGGATATGGGTTGAGGAGGGCAGTGACATCCAACCCCAGGCTGAGCTTGAGGGGCCGTTGGTAATGGGCAGAAACTGCGTTATTGGTTCCAGGGCGCGGATAAAAGGGCCGTGCGCCATCGGTCAAGATTGCAGAATCGGGGCGGATAGCCTTATTGAGGGGTCAGTAGTTTGGCAAAACACTCACCTCGGCCAAGGGGTGTCGCTCAAGAATTGTGTGATCGGGGAAAATGTAGTTATTGGAGAACGAACTCAGGTTGGGGAGGGTTGCGTCCTGGGCAGCAGTGTGATAGTGGAGAGCGATCAGAGATTGGGTCAGGGCACCAAGGTTTGGCCCGAGGAAAAGCACTCCTCTTAAAAACCTACAGGAAGGTAAAGATGCGCATCTTTATCACTGGTGTTACCGGGATGGCAGGCAGTCATCTTGCGGAATATCTGCTTAAAAGGGAAGGTTTGGAGGTCTGAAGGACCTCCCAAACTATTAGCGAGAAAGGGTTTAAATTGGCCGCTCCCATTAGATTTGGCACCGATGGCTGGCGAGGGGTTATCGCCGATGATTTCACCTTTGATAACGTGAGGGTATGTGCCCAGAGCGTAGCCGATTACCTTAATGGTGCGGGTCTTGCCCCTCGAGGCCTGATTGTGGGTTATGATACCAGGTTCGCCTCCGAGGATTTCGCTGCCGCCGCCGCCGAGGTTGCTGCCGCCAATGGGATCGGGGTTCACCTTTGCCAAGAGGCCACCCCCATACCGCTAATTAGTTACGCCATCCTGGTGAAACAGGCTGGTGGAGCGATCGTGATCACTGCCAGCCATAACCCGGCATCATGGAATGGCTTCAAGTACAAGCTGGAAAGCGCCCGCAGCGCCTCTCCAGAGGTTATCACCGAGCTTGAGAGGCATATCTCCCGAATCCAGGCCAGTGGTATAGTGAAGCAGATGCCCCTGGATCAAGCACTAAAGGAGGGAATAGTTGCGAGGTTCGACCCTTCCCTTCCCTATATTCATCATATCGGGGAGCTGGTTGACCTGGAGAGGCTGCGTCAGAGCGGACTGAAGGTGATGGTGGATTCGATGTACGGGGCGGGGATAGGATACTTTCGTAGTATTCTGAGCGGGGGCACCACGGAGGTCACCGAGATACATGGCGAGCGAAATCCGCTATTCCCTGGCCTCCAGCCCGAGCCCATAGCATCAAACCTGATTGAGCTTTCCGCGAAAGTGAAAGGGGAAGGAGCCAGCGTGGGCCTGGCCACCGATGGCGATGCCGACCGCATCGGCATCGTAGATGAGCAGGGAGAATTTCTCACCCCCCTTCAGGTCTTTGCACTGCTTGCCCTATACCTTCTGGAGGTTTGCGACCAGCGTGGCGCCATCATCAAGACGATAACATCGACCAGCATGCTCTATCGATTAGGGGAGCTTTATGGGGTGCCGGTCCACGAAACCCCCGTGGGCTTCAAGTATGTGGCGCCAAAGATGCTCGCCGAGGGTGCCCTGATCGGAGGTGAAGAAAGCGGAGGCTTTGCCTTCCGCAGCCATATACCGGATCGCGATGGAATCCTCTCCGGCCTCCTCTTTCTCGACCTGATGGTCAGGGAGCAAAAGAGCCCCTCACAACTAATAGATTACCTCTTCAGCAAGGTGGGGCCCCACTACTACGAGCGTATTGACATCGAATTCCCCGCGGGGGAACGTGAGGCAATCACCCATCGCCTTTCCATGAGCAAGCCCAGCCATATCGAGAATACCACGGTTACCGGGTCAGATACCAGTGATGGCTTCCGCTTCTTGCTGGCGGATCGCACCTGGCTGCTCATCCGCTTTTCGGGGACCGAGCCTATTCTTCGCATCTACGCCGAGAGCGATAGCACCGCCCGGGTCAAGGGGCTCCTCGCCGCGGGAAGAAGAATGGCGGGGGTTTAGATCATGGCAAATCTAGATGCCGCCGATGTCTACAAGAGACTTGATCTCTCTAATATGATAGGGCGAATCAGCGAATTGCCTCAGCAGTGTCTTCAGGCATGGCAGAGCGCTCTCGACCTCCCTCTGCCCTCTGATTACTCCAATGTGGACAAGGTAGTAATCCTGGGAATGGGGGGATCCGCTATCGGCGGTGACCTGGTGCGTGCACTGACTATGACGGAGGGTAAGACTACCGTTCTGGTGAATCGGGACTACCATCTACCCAAACCTGTTGATGAGCGGACCTTAGTCATCGCCTCCAGCTATTCCGGTAACACCGAGGAGACGCTCTCCGCTTTTTCCCAGGCTCTGCAGACACCCGCCAAGAAGCTGGCGATCACAACCGGGGGCAGATTACAGACCCTCTCTGCAGAAAAGGGTATTCCCGTGTTCACCTTCCACTATAAAGCTGAGCCCCGCGCCGCCTTCGGTTACAGCTTCTTTTCGCTCCTGGCCTTTTTTCAAAAGCTGGGGCTTATCGCTATCGAGTCGCAGGATGTAGATGAAACGATAAGAGTTCTTGAGGAGTTATCGCTAAGTCTGGACAAGGGTGTCTCGCTCAAGGCAAACCCGGCCAAGCAGTTAGCCACCAAGCTTTCGGGGCGTTTGGTTATTGTCTATGGGGCAGGTATCCTCTCCAAGGTGGCCTATCGTTGGAAGACCCAGTTAAATGAGTGCAGCAAGGTCTGGGCCTTCGCTGAGTGCTTTCCTGAGCTGAACCACAATGCTGTGGTCGGCTATAGATATCCCTCCTGGCTTGGCCAAAAGGCCTTCGTTATAATGCTGCGCTCCACTTTACTTCATCCCCGCATCCTGATCCGCTATAAGGTTACCGGTGAGCTCCTCACCGAGGCTGGGATTACCCATGAGGTGACTGACGCTAAAGGTGATAGCCCGCTGAGCCAGATGATGAGCTCGGTGCTGCTGGGCGACTATATTAGCTACTACCTGGCACTACTGAATGGGGTTGACCCCTCCCCAGTGGCCGCTATCGATTATCTGAAGGGACGACTCGCTGAAGCCGAGATGTAGTACTGAAATAGAAAGCAGTTCTGCAGAAAGGGGTACCGGTATGGATTTTAGATTTACCCCAGAGGAAGAAGCATTTCGCCAGGAGGTGCAACATTTTATCAAGCAGGAGCTTCAATTGCCATCAGGATATTGGGGAGATCTGGAGACCGAGTTTGATCCCCAGAACTTTGAATTAACCAAGCAGGTAGCAAAGAAGTTGGGGGAAAAGAAATGGCTCGCCATGAACTGGCCTAGAGAGTACGGCGGGCTGGAGGCCTCTGCAATTGAGCACATGATCTTTAAGGAGGAGGCAGCCTATCACCAATTGCCCGGTATAGATATGGGCGTCGGCGGGATAACCTGGGTTGGCCCCACCCTGCTTCTTCTGGGCACTCAGGAACAGAAGAATGAACATCTGCCGCCACTGGCCGCTGGGGAGAAATGGTGGTGCACCATGTATAGCGAGCCCGGCGCTGGCTCGGACATGGCTAATGTGATGTGCCATGCCGTTCTCCAGAGGGATGAGTACATTATAAATGGGCAGAAGGTATGGACTAGCGCCGCTCATATTGCCGATTGGGGCTGGCTGCTTGTCAGGACCGATCCCGACGCCTTGAAAAAGCACCATGGCATCAGTCTCCTCCTTGTTGATATGAAGACCCCGGGCATTACAATACGCCCCCTGTTAAACATGGCTGGTCATCGCTTATTTAATGAGGTCTTCTTCGACAATGTGCATGTCCCCAAAAGGAACTTGATAGGTGAGGAGAATCGTGGCTGGTATCATACTATGATCGCCATGGCCTTCGAGAGGACCCTGGGCGTTATGTTCGCTGCTGGCGCCCGGCGACTCATCGAGGAACTAGTAAGGTTTGCCAAGGAAACCAAGGTTAATGGGCAGCCCCTGGGTAAAGACCCCTCTATAAGGCAGAAGCTCGCGGAGCTAGCCATTGAGGTCGAGATCGCTCGCGTGATGAGCTATCGCATCGTTTGGCAGCAAACAAAAGGGGGGATACCCGGTTATGAAGCTCCTATGATTAAGGTGTTCGCCTCCGAAACCCTTCATCAGATGGCCAATGTGGGGACCCAAATTATGGGACTCTATGGGCAGCTATGGCTAGGCTCAAAATGGGCTCCACTCCAGGGAACGATAGCGGATATGTATATGAACTCAATTGGCATGCTTACCGCTGCGGGCACCTCGGAGATCCTGCGCAACATCATCGCTGAGAGGGGGCTGGGGCTACCCAGGAGCGCCTGAGATTTTATCGCTTGGTGTATTGCTTTGCTTTGCGGGCACGGACCAGGCCGTATTTCTTTCGTTCCTTCACTCGAGGGTCACGGGTAAGCAGCCCATAACTACGCAGTAGTGGACGCAGGTTCCCATCAGCCACCACAAGGGCGCGGGCAATCCCGTGTCGGATGGCACCGGCCTGCCCCACATACCCGCCCCCGGTCACCTTAACGCTAACACTGAACCTTTCCTGGCTATCGGTTACCACCATCGGCTCCATGATCGCCTTCCTGAGCCTCTCCTGAGGTATCAGCTTCTCATAGGGCTCTCCATTAATAACAACGGCGCCCGCCCCCGGAAACAGCCTCACACGAGCCACCGCGTTTTTCCTTCTTCCCGTGGCATAATAGTAGCCCTTATCGTTCAACCACGCCTCCTCTTCGGTACGTCCCCATCTGAAGCGTCCTCTCCCTTGGATTTCTCAACCTGAGCTTGATGGGGATGCGTATCTCCCGCATAGACCTTAAGCCTCCTCATCATATCCCGGCCCAGTCGATTGTGTGGAATCATCCCCTTCACAGCAGATTCGATCACCCGAGTGGGGTGAGTCTCTATCATCTTGGCAAATGTGGTGCCCTTGAGTCCGCCGGGATAATTAGAATGACGATAGTAGATCTTTTGCTGAGCCTTGTTACCGGTCACCCTGACCTTCGCCGCATTTACCACGATGACAAAGTCCCCGGTATTCAGGTGAGGGGCGTATGTAGGCTTGTGTTTGCCCAAGAGCAGTGTGGCTACCTCCGATGCCAGCCGACCCAGGGTCCTCCCCGAGGCATCGAAAACATGCCACTGGGGCGTGAGGTCCGAGGATTTCGTTCTATAAGTCTTCATTTCACCCCATTAGGGTAATTAACCTTTAAAAGACACAGCCCATGTGGCGGGAGGGCAGGCCCCGCTTGAGTGGGCTTTTTTGATCGCAAAATATCGTAAAAGGCTGCCACATCGCTCTTCCCCAGTCCCACCTTCACCAGGGCGCCCATGGTATTACGTACCTGATGGGGTAGGAATGAATTGGCCACCATGTGGCAGCTCACTAAATTGCCCTCTATAGCCACCGTCGCCCGATAAATGGTACGCACCGTATTCTTTCCATCGTTAAGAGAGCTGGCAAAGGGAGCGAAATCATGTGTCCCCAAAATGGCCTGGCAGGCCTCATTCATCGCTGCGACCTCAAGGCGCCTGGGCACAAAATAGGCACTCCTCCGCAGTAGCGGAGAAGGGGTCGCGCTATTCCAGATGTAGTAGCAATACTCCCTGCTCAAAGCATCTCTCCTGGGATCGAAATCATCGTTCACCACAAAAGCATCCCTAATAGCAATATCCTCTGGCAGATAATAGTTTAACGCATGGGCAATGGTTTTAGGTGAAAGTGGAGAATCGGAGGGAAAGGCAACCACCTGCCCTTTAGCGTGAACCCCCCGGTCGGTACGGGAGGAATATGAGGTGCGAATCTTCTTCCCGGTAACCCTCATCAGGGCACGCTCAAGCTCACCCTGAATGGTAGGCACCCTTTCCTGAATCTGAGATCCATGGTATCTGGTGCCTTCATATTCCATAATAAGGGCGATCTTCATAATCACTCCACCAATTCCAGCTGTGCCATGGGTGCGCCATCGCCATGGCGAGGCCCAATTTTTATTATCCTAGCATAGCCACCAGGGCGCTGGGCATACCTGGGTGCAAGCTCATCAAACACTTTCGCCACCACCTTTTTATCGGTTACAAATGCCAGCGCCTGGCGACGGCTATGTAGGGTGCCACCCTTGCCTAGTGTAATTATCCTCTCTGCCATGCCCTGGACCTCTTTCGCTTTGGCCTCGGTGGTCACTATTTTTCCATATCTCAAAAGATCGGTTACCAGGTTCCGATACATTAAAACCCGGTGACCTGTCGGCCTGGAGAGTGTTCGGCCGGCAACACGGTGCCTCATCCGCTAAACGTCCTCCTCTGGTACACCTTCCGCCTGGCCGCCCTCCTCTGGTACATCTTCCGCCTGGCCGCCCTCCTCTTCCTCACCCTCCTCCGAGACGAAACCCTTCGCCCTAAGCTGCCCCATCACCTCCTCCATCGTCTTCTGTCCGAAGTTTTTTATGTTAAGCAACTCCTTCTCGCTCTTCTCAAATAGCTCCCCCGCCTTTGTTATCCCAGCCCTCTTCAAGCAGTTAAAGGTGCGCACGGAAAGGTCAAGCTCCTCAATAGGCATATTATATTGCTCTAGAGGTATTTGTAGGCGAGGCTGTTTTTCCCCCACCCGCAACGTGACCCTGGCGAGTTCATAGAATAGCTGCAGTTGTTCAATTAACAGATGGGCGCTCCGGCTCACCGCATCAACCGGGGATATGGTGCCATCAGTCCACACGTCGAGGATCAGTCTCTCGTAGCTGATTTGCCCCACGCTGATGTTCTCTATATTATAATTGACCTTGCGCACGGGGGTAAAGACAGCATCTAGGGGAAGCACTCCGAGGGGAAGACCATCGCCCTGGCCTACAGAGCGATAGCCCTGGCTTGCAGGACGATATCCCTTACCCTGTTCCACATTGAACTCCACGATCAGCTTGGCCTCGGGGGAATCCAAGGTGGCCAGGTGAAGCTCGGGATTCGCCACCTCGAACTCTGCCGAGGGCTCGATGTCACCAGCTAGAACGTGACCCTCGCCCTCAGCTTTAAGGATTAGTTGACCCCCACGGGATGAGAGGGGGCGGAGCCTAATCGCCTTGACTTTCAGGAGGAAGTCTATAGTGTCCTCCTTCATGTAGGGGACAGTAGAGAACTCGTGCTGCAACCCCTCGATCCTGATCCACGTTACCGCGGCACCGGGGAGAGCGCTAAGGAGCGCCCGACGCATGGCATTACCCATAGTAATGCCAGAGCCCCTCTCAAGAGGCTCGGTGATGAATCGGCCATATTTGTCAGAGATTTCTGCACATTCTATTTGAGGCATCACGGTTTCAGACAAGTAGCTACCTCCAAAAAAACTATCGTGAATAATACTCCACGATGACTTTCTCATCGATCCTAAGGTCGATGTCATTACGGTTGGGCACGGACAAGACTTGACCGGAGAGCTTTTCACCGTCCAGGCTCAACCACTCAGGAACTATCTTATCCGCGATCTGCTCAGCCATCCTCTTGTAGTACTCCGTTCTGGTGCCCTTTTCCCACCACGCGATCACATCCCCCACCCTAACCCCATAAGAGGGAATATCCATCTTACGCCCATTAATGGTAATATGGCCATGGCGTACTATTTGGCGAGCCTGCCTTCGCGAGTCAGCGAAACCAAGGCGGTAGACCACGTTATCAAGCCTCATCTCTAGAATCTGGAGTAGGTTTTCGCCAGTGACCCCGGACCGTTTCTCCGCCTCAGCGAAATGCCTGCGAAACTGCCTTTCCAGCACTCCGTAAGTATGCCTCGCCTTCTGCTTCTCCCTTAATTGGAGACCGCGGTCGGATATTTTTCGGCGCTGCGGTCGCTGCCGGCCAGGGGGCAGACTGCGTCGCTCTACGGCGCACTTTCGACTGGTGCACCTCTCCCCTTTTAACATCAGTTTCTCATTCTGCCGCCGGCAGAGCCGACAAGCCGGTCCTATGTAGCGTGCCATTTTTTTCGCTCTACTCCTTCTCCCGAACAGGGTTAAAGGCCAAGAGCATCCTCCATCCTAGTGCAGGTTTTAGTCATACCCTCCTCCTCTTTCTGGGGCGGCAGCCATTGTGGGGGATAGGAGTTACATCCCTGATCCCGGTAATCGTGAGCCCTGCCGCCTGGAGTGAGCGGATCGCCGCTTCACGCCCGCTCCCCGGCCCCTTCACATAGACCTCAACCTGCCTTAGCCCATGCTCCATCCCCCTCCTCGCCGTCTGTTCCGCAGCTAGCTGCGCGGCATAGGGAGTGCCCTTGCGCGATCCTTTAAAGCCAGCGGTGCCCGAACTCCCCCAGGCGATGGCATTGCCCGAGAGGTCGGTAATGGTGATGATGGTATTGTTGAATGTGGATTGGATATAGGCACGACCTTTGGGTATAGCTTTTCTTTCCCTTCTTTTAACCCGGGTCGGTTTCTTTTTGTCTGGCATAGCGCTCCTTTACTTCCTGGCCACGGTGCGGCGGCGCCCGGCGACAGTCTTTCGAGCACCCTTTTTGGTACGAGCGTTAGTTCGGGTACGCTGCCCGTGAACGGGTAACCCACGGCGATGCCTGATGCCACGGTAGCTACCTATCTCGATGAGCCGCTTAATGTTGAGATTGACCTTGCGCCTCAGTTCTCCTTCCACCTCGTGATCGCGATCGATAACCTCTCGAATCCGGCTGACATCCCCCTCGCTGAGATCCTTGACTTTGGTATCAGGGTCGACTCCGATTTGCGCCAGGATACTCTGGCTCACGGAGCGCCCTATACCATAGATGGAGCACAATCCAATCTCGACCCGTTTGTTCTTGGGGAGGTCTACCCCTGCTATCCTTGCCATCGTTTGATCCTTTTCGTTTCGCCCCTATCTACTTAACTTTACCCCAGCCGAAAAAGGAAACTATCCCTGCCTCTGCTTATGTCTTGGGTTCTCGCAGATCACCCGGACCACTCCCTTCCTCTTCACCACCTTACACTTTTCACATCGCCGCTTAACTGAAGCTCGAACCTTCATCCTTCGCCACCTACGCCGCACATAAATCTATCTAAAACGATAGGTAATCCTGCCCCTGCTTAGGTCATATGGGGAAAGCTCCACCAATACCTTATCGCCAGGAAGGATCTTGATGTAATGTATTCTCATCTTACCCGATATATGTGCCAGCACCTTGTGCCCATTGGCCAGCTCGACACGGAACATAGTGTTAGGCAAAGGCTCAACCACTTTCCCCTCGACCTCAATAGCTTCCTTCTTTGGCATATCTTATGCCTAACCAAGACTGGTGAGTATCTCCGCCCCGTAATCGTTGATCGCAATAGTATTCTCGAAATGCGCGCAGAGGCTACCATCGGCGGTAGCAACGGTCCACCCATTGCCTTCTACTTTGGTGCGCCATCCTCCAGCATTCACCATGGGTTCCAGAGCCAGGGTCATCCCCCTTTTGAGAAAGGGTCCCTGCCCCGGGGAACCGTAATTTGGTATCTGGGGTTCTTCATGCATCTGGCGGCCGATGCCATGTCCCACATATTCACGCACCACCGAGAACCCTCGCGATTCTGCAAATGACTGGATTGCCGCCGATATATCCCCTAAACGTGCGCCACTTCGCGCAATAGCGATCCCCGCGCTCAGCGCCCCCTCGGTTGCCTCCAGGAGCGCCTTGGCATGCAGGCTGATCCGCCCCACCCCCACAGTGATGGCGGCATCGCCATGAAAGCCCTCAAACAGCGCGCCGACATCCAAAGAAACAATATCCCCCTCCTCAATTACACGCTTCCCCGGGATGCCATGAACCAGTTCCTCATTAACGGAGATGCACAGGCTGGCGGGGAAGTCCCGGTATCCTTTAAAGGATGAGGTGGCACCATGCCGACTCAGTTCGTGAACCGTTATGGTTTCCAATTCCTCAGTGATAATACCAGGTTCAATCCTTTTCTTCAACACATCAAGTATGGCAGCCACGATCCTCCCCGCCTTTCTCATGATGTCGATCTCCTGTGACGATTTAATGATTATTCCCATTTCAATCCCGAGGGAGGGCCGCGACAAGCCTCTCGCCGATCTCGCCGATCTCGCCCTGTCCGTTGATCTCCACCAGTTTGCCCGCTTCTTTATAGTAGTCGATAAGCGGTGCCGTCTCCGCAAAGTAGACCTCAATTCGCTTTTTTACCGTCTCCGGTGAGTCATCGGCGCGCTGATAAAGTTCGCCGCCGCACCGGTCACACCTGCCCGCTACCTCTGGTGGTGAGGATACCGGGTGATAGGGTGTCTGGCAGCTTCGACAGATAAACCGACCGCTCAAGCGCCTCACCAGCTCCTCCGTGGCAACCTTGATATAAAACACCCGATCAATGGCCTCTCCCCTTTCCCCCAGCGCCATATCCAGGGCCTTTGCTTGTTCCAAGGTTCTGGGGAAGCCATCGAGGATAAACCCTCTAGCGCAATCCGAAGCGGCAACTCGCTCCAGTATCATCCTGATCGTTATCTCGTCAGGAACCAGGAGCCCCTTTTCCATGTAAGACTTCGCCTGCCTCCCCACCTCGTCCCCCCTACTTGCCGCCTCACGAAACAGGTCGCCGGAGGCAACATGAGCAATGCCCAGCCTCTCAGAAATTATTCCCGCCTGGGTCCCCTTCCCCGAGCCCGGGGCGCCCAGCAGCACAGAACGCATGCGAAACCCTCCTTATTTGAGAAAACCTTCATAGCGGCGCATCATTAGCTGAGCCTCCAGTTGCCTCATGGTATCCAGGGCCACACCGACCACAATTAGCATGCCGATGGATGGCAAAATCAAAACCTGAACGCCGGTTATATTTTGAATAATAAAGGGCGATATTGCCACAAAGGCTAAAAACAGGGCACCTGCCCAGGTGACCCTGGTGATCACCCGATTAAGAAATTGCTGGGTGGTCCTGCCCGGGCGAATTCCGGGCACGAAAGCCCCCTGCCGCTGCAGTGTCTCCCCTAGGTTTTGCTGCTGAAAGATTATCATGGCATAGAAGAAGGTGAAGCCCAGTACCAGGAAAAAGTACATTGCCCAATATAACCCGCTTGTGGGCAAGAAGAGATTCTGAATGGTGTTGGCGAAATTGGCAGCCTCACCAGGCGGAGCGGCAAAGAAGCTTGCGACCACCCCGGGGAAGATCAGCATCGCCATGGCGAAGATCACTGGAATCATCCCCGCCGAGTTTACTCTTATTGGAATATGGGTGCCACCAGATTGCCGATACATCCGCCCCCCACGATACAGGCTCCTGGCATACTGCACCGGAATGCGGCGGTGAGCCTCGGTAAAGATAACGATGGTGACCAAAATGGCCAGGGCTAAACCGAGGAAAATGAATAATCCCAACAGGTCCCCAGCTCCTTGGGCCAGGTAGCCTTGGCCGATCATCTGCGGCAAGCTGGCAACGATTCCGGCAAAGATTATCAGGGAAATGCCATTACCAATGCCATATTCGGTAATCAGCTCCCCCAGCCATACAAGGAACATCGTCCCTGCGGTCATGGCCAGCACCATGGTGACGGTGGGGAGAAGTGCATCCCCGGAGAAGCCGATACTATTCGCGGGGAAGATGCCCTGCCCCTGTAGCACAATCAACTGACCGTAACCCTGGAGGGCCGCCAAGGGCACGGTTAGCCAGTGAGTGTACAGGTTAATCCTCGCCCTCCCCACATCCCCCTCTCTGGCAATTGCCTGAAGGCGAGGGATCACCGGCACCAGGAGCTGCATGATAATAACTGCTGTGATATAGGGATAGACCCCCATAGCGGCTATGCTCATGTTCCTCATCGCCCCGCCGCTGAAGAGGTCCATCATTCCCACCAGTGCCCCGACGCTGCTGCCCCCTCCCAGGAACTCGCGCATGGCTTCAACATCCGCGCCAGGCATAGGGACGTGGGCAACAAAGCGGAAAATTACCAGAAGGCCCAGGGTAAGCAGGATCTTCTTCCTCAGGTCCGCCTGACCAAAGGCATCGATCATTGCCTGAAGCAGCTTGGGTCTAGTGTCTCTTCGCTCTTGAGTCACTACTAATTTCCTCTGCCTTTCCTCCAGCCGCTTCGATCTTTCTCCTCGCCGGTTGCGTGAACTTATTTGCCCTCACCGTGAGAGGTTTTTGAAGTTCGCCATCGCCGAGAATCTTTATCGGATGTTTCAGCGACTTGACCAGCCCTTCCTCCACCAAGTGCTGGGGCGTTACCTCGCTCTCTGCCTCAAAGCGATTAAGGCGGGCGACATTGATGGTGGCATATTCTATCCTAAATATATTGGTAAAGCCCCGCTGTTCAGGCAGGCTTTTGGTCAACGGGTTCTGCCCTCCCTCAAAGCCGGGGCGCATCTTATACCCCGCACGCGCCTTCTGCCCCTTGGTGCCCTTTCCAGCTGTCCTACCATGCCCACTGCCGAGGCCTCGTCCGATTCTCTTACTACTATGTTTCGCCCCGGGGGATGGGGCCAGCTCATTCTGCCTCACCGCTCTCCTCCACGGTTACCAGATGCCTTACCTTCATGATCATCCCACGAATCGCTGGCGAATCATCGTGCTCAACGGTCTGGTTCAGGCGATGAAACCCCAAAGCCTGGAGTGTCCGCCTCTGATCCCTAGGGTGGCCAATGCCGCTTTTTACCCAAGTGACCATCAACTTAGCCAATGGATACCTCCCCCGTGGGCTTCGACTTTCGCTTCGCTACCTCCTCCCGAGGATCCCTTAACTGGCTGAGCCCCAGTACTGTGGCTCGCACCACGTTTATCTTGTTAGCGCTCCCTTGGGACTTGGTGAGGATGTCGGTAATCCCGGCAAGCTCCAGCACTGCGCGCACCCCACCACCAGCGATCAACCCTGTTCCCGGAGCTGCTGGCTTGAGGAGCACCTTCGCCGCCCCATACCTGGCCACTATCTCATAGGGAATGGTGCCATCCTTCATCGGCACACTGATCAGTTGTTTGCGAGCAATGGTGCCTCCCTTTCGGATGGCTTCAGGTATCTCCTTTGCTCTGCCCAATCCAGCACCCACATGCCCATTACCATCGCCCACGACCACCAATGCAGTAAAACTGAATCGCCTCCCTCCTTTCACCACCTTGGCCACGCGCTTTATATTGACAAGTTTCTCATTCAGGTCTAATTCGCTGTGATGAATCCCCTCCATCTAAAACTCCAATCCTCCCTCTCTCGCAGACTCCGCCAGGGCTTTTACTCTGCCATGATACTTGTATCCGCCTCGGTCAAATACCACCTCGGTGATTCCCCGCTCCACAGCCCGCCTAGCTACCAGATCGCCCACAAGCGCTGCCGCTGCTACCTTCCGCTTCCCATCCAACTCAGACCTTACCCCCGGATCCAGGGTCGATGCCGAGACAATGGTATGACCCAGCTCATCATCGATCACCTGGGCGTAGACATGGCTCAGGCTACGGAAAACACATAGGCGAGGACGCTCCGCGGTGCCCGAAACCTTCCTCCTCACCCGGGCATGTATTCTTTGGCGCGCTGTTTCGGCATCTTTTCTGCGCATTATCTCTTGGCACCAACCATCCCTGATTTTCCTGGCTTTAGCCGAACCCGCTCACCGGCATATCTTATCCCCTTGCCTTTGTAGTGATCCGGAGGCCTTACGGCGCGAATCTTCGCCGCTACGTCCCCTACCAGTTGCTTATCAATGCCCCGAACACTGATGCGTTGCGCCTCCGCTACCATCACCGATACTCCAATGGGAGGGCTAATCTCCACAGGGTGTGAGTAACCCACCTGAAGCACCACCTTCTCGCCAACGTTTTGGGCACGATAGCCGACACCAACGAGCTCCAGGTCCTTCTGAAACCCTTTACTCACCCCCTCCACCATGTTGGCTATAAGGCTCCTGGTTAGTCCATGAAGCGAGCGATGAATTCGATTATCGCTCGGTCGAGAGACCGTGAGCGTACCCTCGTTCAAAGAAATAGCGATCGCCTGATCAAAGGAGCGGGAAAGCTCCCCATTGGGACCCTTCACCCGCACCTTGTTTCCTTTGATCTCGACCTCAACCCCTGGAGGCAATGGAATAGGCATCCTTCCGATGCGAGACATCAATATCCTCCGTTACCATATGTAACAAAGCAGCTCGCCGCCCACCTCCTGGCGCCACGCCTGCTGCCCCATCATCACCCCTTTGGGGGTGGAGAGAATCGCAATGCCAAGACCCCCGTAAACCCTGGGAATCTCCTTCCTCTTAACATATATCCTGAGCCCGGGCTTGGAGACTCGCTTGAGTCCGGTGAGCACCGGCTCCTTATTCTCCGTATATTTGAGATACACCTTAATTACCCGCTGCGGCTTTCCCTTCAAGACCTCGTAATCCCTGATAAAACCCTCCTCCCTGAGAATCTTGGCAATAGAGAGCTTCATTCTTGATGAAGGCACGAGCGTAAAGTCGTGCCTAGCAAGAATGGCATTCCTCATTCTGGTTAGCATATCGGCGATAGGGTCGGTAACCATCGCTTCACCTCCTACCAGCTAGACTTCCTCACCCCGGGGATCTGCCCCTGAAGAGCGAGTTCCCTGAAGCATATGCGGCACAGCCCAAACTGGCGTATATAGGCTCGCGGCCTGCCGCAACGGCTACAGCGATTCCTTTTTTGCACTTTATACTTTGGTGCTCGTTGCGCCTTTACAACCTTTGATACCTTCGCCATTCTTTGACTCTTTTCTCCTTAGCGCCACTCTCCAAAGAGAACCTTGGCAACTAGATTGACCTCCACTGCAACTATTTATTCCTGTTTTACTCTCATGAGAACGGCATGCCCATGAGCTCAAGAAGCCTACACCCTTCCTCATTGGTTCGGGCTGTGGTGACAACCGAAATCTCCAGCCCCCGTACCTTGTCCACCTTATCATACTCGATCTCAGGGAAGATAAGCTGCTCCCTTAATCCCAGGGTGTAATTGCCCCGGCCATCGAAGGAGTCTCGAGACATCCCCTGAAAGTCGCGAAGGCGCGGCAGGGTGACGTTCACCAGCTTATCGAAAAAATCATACATCCGATCTCCCCGCAATGTTACCATCATCCCAATAGGCATCCCCTGACGCAGCTTAAAACCGGCGATCGACCGCTTTGCCCTAGTAATCACCGGGTGCTGCCCGGTGATGGCAGCCAGATCCCGCTCCACCGCCTCCAGGACGTGGGCCTGTTGCGTCGCCTCCCCAAGGCCAATATTGACCACCACCTTCTCCAGGCTAGGCACCTGCATCACACTCTTATAGCCATACTCGCTCATCAAAGTGGGTACCATCTCTTTTTTATACTTTTCCTTCAATCGGGATATCAATCGATCACCTCGTGGCAGCGGCGGCACACCCTCACCCTGCTACCATCCTCTAGGATGCGAAAGCCGAGGCGCGCCGGATGATCACACTTGGGACACAGGAGCATCACATTGGAAACATGCAGCGGGGCCTCCCGCTCAATGATGCCCGCTTGCCTTACTGTTCCCCGAGGCCTCGTATGGCGCTTTACCATATTAACACCCTCCACCACTACACAGCTCTCCCCCTTAAGGGACTGACGCACCTTCCCCCTCTTCCCTTTATCCCTGCCGGCAATAACGACCACGGTATCATCTCTTCTTATCTTCATCTTATAGCACCTCGGGAGCCAGGGAGAGGATCTTCATAAAGTTCTTCTGCCTCAACTCATGGGCCACCGGACCGAAGATGCGGGTTCCTTTAGGATTATTCTTATCGGTGAGGATCACTGCAGCGTTCTCATCGAACCTGATATATGAACCATCGTGGCGCCGATAGGGCTTACTGGTGCGCACGATCACTGCCCGAACCACCTCACCCCTCTTAACCGCCCCTCCTGGCGTCGCCTCTTTAACCGAGGCCACGATGATGTCACCCACCCGAGCATATCTCTTCCGAGTGCCACCGGGGACATTGATGCACATGATGCTCTTGGCCCCGGTGTTATCAGCCACCCTCACCCTGGTCATGTGCTGAATCATGCCAACTCACTCTTAGACACTATCTCCACCACCCGCCAACGTTTCTCCTTGGAAAGGGGGCGCGTTTCCTCGATCCGCACCACATCCCCGATATGACAGGAATTTTGCTCATCGTGAGCCTTGAATTTTTTAATACGCCTTACCTGCTTCTTATATAGCGGGTGGGGTCTATAGGATTCCACAGTCACCACCACAGTCTTATCCATCTTGTTGCTGACCACGCGACCCATCTTGATCTTTCTTTTCCTGCCAGCTTCCGTTACCACAACACCCTCACTCCTCTGTTGATAGCTCTATTTCCTTCATTATGGTCTTAATCCGAGCGATCCTCTTCCGTACATTGCGGATCTCATGATAATTCACCAGTTGTCTGGTGGCCAAGCGAAATCTTAGGTTAAATAGCTCTCTATAGGAATCGCTAAGCTGCTTACTAAGCTCCTCCAAGCTAAAGGTTCTAATCTCCTGGATCTTCAACCTATGAACCCTCCTTGTAAGGGACATCGGTGTCTCTGCGCACAAACCTGGTAGGGATGGGTAGTTTATGTGAGGCCAAGCGCATCGCTTCCCGCGCCGCTTCCTCTTTGACCCCAGCGATCTCAAAGAGGATCCTCCCCGGTTTGGTTACACAAACCCAATGGTCCACCGCGCCCTTGCCGCTGCCCATGCGAGTCTCGGCAGGTTTTGAGGTCACCGGTTTATCGGGAAAGACACGGATCCAAACCTTGCCACCACGCCGCACATAGCGAATAATGGCACGCCGTGCCGCCTCGATCTGTCTTGACGTGAGCCAGCAAGCCCCTTGGGCCTGAAGCCCAAACTCGCCAAAGGAGATGCTATTGCCCGCCTGAGCCACCCCCCGGCGACGACCACGATGCTGTTTTCGATATTTAACTCGCCTCGGCTGTAACATGATCCTATCCCTTACTCAGCGCGCTGTCCCTCTTAGTCCTCGGGCGTCTCTACCTCAGCCTTCTCCTTCGCCTTAGGCTTCTCCTTTGCCTTCGCCTTAGGCTTCTCCTTTGCCTCAGGCTGCTCTCTTACCTTGGGCTTCTCCTCTGCCTTAGGCTTCTCCTTTACCTCAGCCTCCTCCTTTGCCTTAGGCTGCTCCTTTGCCTTAGCCTTTACCTCAGCTTTCTCCTTTACCTTAGGCCTCTCCTTAGGCTTAGGCTTCTCCTTTACCTTAGGCTTCTCCGCTAGCTTAGCCTCCTCCCCCACATTAGCCTCCCCCGCTACCTTAACCTCCTCCTCCACCTTAACCTCCTCCTCTATCTTAGCCTCCCCCGCTACCTTAACCTCCTCCTCCACCTTAGCCTCCTCCTCTATCTTAACCTCGTCCTCCGCTTTAGCTTCGTCTTCTACCTTAACCTCCTCACCCAGCCCCTCTCCTTCCACGGGTGACACCACTGGCGGGGCTTCGACGTGGAGCTTTTCAGCCTCTGAGATTATGTCGCCTTTATAGATCCAAACCTTGATCCCAGTACAGCCTAGAGTGGTGTGTGCCACAACCTGGGCGTAGTCGATATCGGCACGTAGCGTATGAAGGGGCACCCTTCCCTGATACAAGGTCTCTTTCCTTGAATACTCGGAGCCAGTAAGTCTACCTGAGCAACGGACCTTTATCCCCTGGGCACCACTATCCATAGCCCGAGAGATTGCCTGCTTCATGGCACGCCGATGAGAAATGCGCCGCTGAATCTGCTGAGCAATGCTCCTGGCCACCAGATAAGCATCCTGCTCGGGTCGCGCAACCTCCATGATGTTCAGTCGTACTCGTTTTCCGGCGACCTGCTCCAAAATAAGCCTCATCTCATCGACCCGCTGCCCTCCTCTGCCGATAACGATCCCTGGCCTTGCCGTAAAGACGGTTACTGTCACCTGATTGGCAGCACGCTCTATGTCAACGCGCGAGACATCATCCGCCGCATACTTCGACGCGATGGCTGCTCTGATCTTGAGGTCCTCCTGCAATAGCTCGGTATAGTTTCTATCGGCATACCACTTTGCCTGCCAATCCTTGCTCACGCCGAGCCTAAATCCTACCGGGTGAACTTTTTGCCCCAATCATTCCTCCTCTTTAACCACTACGGTGATATGGCTGGATCGTTTGAGGATCGGTTTTACCCGCCCCCTTGGTCCTGCGCGATAGCGCTTCATGCTCCGCCCCCCATCGATATAGATCTTCACAATCCTCAGATCCGATTGCGTCATCTCGAAGTTATTCTCAGCATTGGCTGCGGCTGACTTTACCACCCTGGCTACAGTACGGGCCGACGGCGAGGGCAGGAATCTGAGAATAGTCAACGCCTCCTCTACCTTCTTACCCCGCACCACACCCGCAATAGGTCGCAGTTTGCGAGGCGATGTCCTTACATATCTTGCGGTAGCCTGTACCTCCATAATGCCTACTTCTTTGTCCGCTTCTTAAACGTGGCAACCCTCTCCGACTTAGCGGAATGCCCCCTGAAGGATCTGGTGAAGGCAAATTCACCCAGCTTGTGCCCCACCATATTCTCGGTAATAAAGATGGGCACATGCCGCCTGCCATCGTGCACCCCTATAGTGTGTCCGATCATCTCGGGAAGAATGGTCGATGCACGTGACCACGTCTTGAGCACTGCCTTCTCTCCCGACTGATTGAGTGCCTCCACCTTCTTCACCAGTTTCGAGTCGACAAAGGGTCCCTTCTTAGAGGATCTGGACATTTTTCCGACCTTTCACCTGCGCTCCAAGCTGCTAAAGATCGATAGTAGCTCGGTTGATTGCACTACTGACATCTTAGATTTATTTCCCCTTACTTCCTCCGCTTCACGATCATGCTGTCGGTGAGCTTGTTTCTGCGGGTGGTATAGCCCATCGCCGGCTTCCCCCAGGGGGTCTTGGGACCAGGCAAACCTATGGGGGATCTCCCCTCCCCCCCACCATGGGGGTGATCCCTGGGGCTCATCACCGAGCCGCGCACTGTAGAGCGGATCCCCAGGTGCCTTTTCCGACCTGCCTTACCAAGCTTAATATGCTGATGGTCAACATTGCCCACCTGACCAATAGTGGCAAAGCACTC
>SOIC01000019.1 GCA_004377275.1 Dehalococcoidia bacterium | reverse complement strand
CGGCTCAGAATGACAAAGAGAGGAGGTGATATATCATTTATTGTGCTGGATGAGTATAGTTTATTGACAAACCCCAGTGACAAATTATAAGATGATTCCTTGGTGACCGTGAGGGGCCATACATTAGCCGGGACGGCTTAACCAAATGAAAAAGGGACCACAAGGCAAATCCCCCGAGCCGCAAGAAGAGCCTCGATATACCACTGGCGGCATCCCCATCAAGGGCGTCTATACTCCGCAAGACATCAAGGACTTAGACTACACCGAGCAAATAGGCAACCCCGGGGAGTACCCCTTTACCAGGGGCATATACAAAGGTTCCCGGGGTATCATATTCGCCCAGCGGCCGGTCTTAGGCTATGGTCTGCCTGAGGAGACTAACAAGCGAATCAAGTACCTATTCAAGTACGGGATGGCGTCCCCGAGCGGCATGCCCAGTTACAACCTCACCATGGATATGACCAGTGCCTACGGCTATGATTCCGATGACCCCCGCATGGCCCAGTGGGTTGGCGTCTCCGGCCCGCCCTGCAACTCGATACAGGACAGTGAAGCCATCCTGGAGGGGATCCCCCTGGAGGGGGTGTATCACGGAGCGCTGTCTTATGCCCCCAACTGGCGGGTGGCTCACTACATCGCTATTGCGGACAATCGCGGCGTGCCCCGAAGAAACCTGGTGGGGGCTACCTTGAATGACTCGCTGCACGGCCCCATCGGCGAGGGTGTCCACCTTTTCCCGCCGCGCGCCTGCCTCAGACTAATCGTAGATACCCTCAAGTTCGTCACCGCAGAAATGCCCCGTTTCAGAGCCTGTGATGTTCAGGCGTATTCCAGCCGTGAAGCGGGGTGCACCGCGCCTCAAGAGGCCGCTTTTGCCATCGCCGATATGATAGAAGTGGTCCAAGGCTGTCTGGAGAAAGGCCTGGACATAGATGAGCTGTCTCCCCATCTCACCTTCTTCTTCGCCTGCTACAGCGACTTCTTCGAGGAGGTGGCCAAGTTCCGCGCGGCGCGAAAGGTGTGGGCCCAAATAATGAAGGAGCGGTTTAAGGCCAAGGACGAGCGAAACTGGCGGATGAGGATTCAGGTCAAGACATCAGCCTCAACCCTGCCGGCGCAGTACCCGCTGCTCAATATATTTCGATCGGGTCTGCAGGCCCTATCCGCCATCTTCGGTGGAGCCAGCGGGCTCAATATTACCTGTATGGATGAGGCCTTTAGCGCGCCCACCGAGGAAGCGGCGCGCATCGCCCTGCTCACCGGCAAGGTCATCGAGCACGAGACCGGAATTGTGCGTGTGGCAGATCCGCTAGCCGGCTCCTACTATGTAGAGTACCTGACCCGGGAAATGGAGAAAGCCATTTGGGATTACCTTGAAAAAATCGACGCGATGGGTGGTTATATTGCCGCCCTGGATCGGGGCTATCTACAACGAGAGATCGCCGCCGCCAATGTGAAACAGTCCTACGACCTTGATAGCGGCAAGCAGGTGATCGTCGGCCTCAATCGGTTTCAGCCCGAGGAAGAAGAGGAAGCGCCCATCGAGATCTTTGAGCAGGACCCGATGAGAACGCATAAGATAATGAGTGAGCGGCTGCAAAAGCTGCGGGCAGAGCGAGATAATGGGCGGGTCCATGATGTGCTGGCGGAGTTCAGGGAGGCCGTCTCCGGGGATGGCTATATGATGCCTATAATGGTCGAGGCGGCCAAGGCCCACTGTACCACCGCCGAGATATTCGGCATCCTCAAGGAAGTGCTGGGCGAGGATAAGAATTGCTTAATTCCGCCTGATTGGTTTGCCAGAGTTTAGGAACTGCCAGGTGACATCGAAGCGAAAAATACGGATTCTATTGGCCAAGGCCGGGCCGGATACCCATGTCAGGGGGCTTTCCATCCTGATGGTAAGGTTGCGGGATGCCGGCATGGAGACAATCTATACCGGCCTATACCAGACCCCAGAAACCATTGTCGCCGCCGCGACCCAGGAGGACGTGGACTTCATCTTCCTGAGCAGTCACCTCGGCCGCCACATGGCACTGGCGGAACAGATAATGGCGTTACTGAAGGAGAAGGGAGCAGAACACATCGCCCTGGCAGTAGGCGGGGTGATTCCACGCCGAGATTTCGCAAGGCTTAAGGAGCTGGGGGTTAGCGGGGCCTTCCAGCCCCATACACTGACCAGCACGGTGATCGACTTCGTTAAGGCCCAGACTGCGGAAGCCATGGAAAAATGAGCCAGGAGGGGCCTCGGAGTTTACTAACCACCATAATCAAGAAAGGAGCACAGCATGTCATTTGTTTTCAGCGAGGAAGAAGAACTATTCCGGCGCCAAGTCCAGGAGTTTGCCCAAAAGGAGCTGGCCCCCGGGGCCAAGGAGCGCGCTAAGAAGACCGAAGTGGACATGAAAATAGTGAAACAGATGGCCGATTTGGGACTTCTGGCTATGAATGTCCCTGAGAAATACGGCGGCCAGACGGTCAGCTGGGTCACCGTAGGTATCGCCATCGAGGAGCTGGCAAAGGCGGATTTCACCGTCAGCGTGCTGCCAATAGGGTCCTGCGGCTTCCTCGGCCAGGTATTGTCATATGCGCCCGAATATTTGCAGGACAGGTGGTTCAAGCCGCTTGTCCAGGGCGATATACTGGCCTGCCTGTGCCTTACCGAGCCTGACTGCGGCTCCGACGCCGTAGCCATAAAGACCAGGGCGGTAAAGGACGGCGACTCTTATATTATAAATGGGGAGAAGACATCGATCAGCTGGGGCATGCAGGCCAAGATTGGGATTATGTTCGCCAAGACCGACCCCGCAGCCGGTGCCAGGGGGGTAAGCGCCTTCCTCCTTCCTACCGATACGCCCGGGCTCACCAAGTCATCCATCCCCGATATGGGCTGGCCTTCGGCACAGCGCGCCTCGTTCTTCTTCGATGATGTGCGCATCCCCGCCGATCACCTACTAGGAGCGGAGGGCCAGGGCTTTTACCTGGCTATGGATGTGATAGGTGTGGTACGGGTGGCGTTAACGCTGCAGGCTATCGGTCAGGCCGAGGGCGCGCTGGCGGAAGCCATCAGCTACGCCAAGCAGCGTACTGCCTTCGGGCGACCCCTGGCTAACTTCCAGGCGATATCCTTCAACATCGCCGAGCAGGCCACCAAGCTCGAGGCTTCCCGCCTCCTCTGCTACCGGGCACTAGGGCTCAAGGACAAGGGCGAGCGCAACCTCAAGGAGGCCTCAATGGCCAAGTGGTACGGCGCCCGCGCCGCCATGGAAGCCTGCCACGAGGCGTTGCTCATCCACGGGCAGATAGGCTTCAGCGAGGAGTGCCCCGCAGAGCAACGGCTGAGGAACGTGATCGGCAGCGAGATCGGGGACGGTACCGCCGAGATCATGAAGCTGAATATCGCCCGGGAAATAATCGGGAAAGAATTCCAACCCATGTAAATCCTGTACGAATCAATAAAAAGCCAGCGCCCCGTTTCATTGAGACGCTGGCTTTTAACTTTATTCGATTCCCTAATCAAGGGCCTGTGTCCTAAATCTAATCTTCCATCCAGAATTCCCACGCGCAGGGGATCTCATCCGGGCTCTGGCGCGGCGGTAGCTTGGTGGCTTTACACTTTATTTTCGGATTGACATATTCAGCACTCCGCGGGATCAGGGGCCCGTCCAGCTCGTTGCACGCCAGGTTCTGCAGCCAGGTGTCATTGTGGCGCTCGCAGTATTCTAGAGTGCGGCAGCGTGTCACCGTCAGCTTGCCGTGCTTCCCGTCGTCACTGATCTCGAAGTCGATATCGAACATCGCGGCAAATCCGGGGTCGACCTGCCAGCACTTGAACAGGGCAGCTATGTCATTCCCCTGGATATTCATCATCTTCCTGGGGCGGTCGATTTCATGCTTCCAGTTGGTATCCCACACCTCCTTGGAACACGAGAGGGCCACGTCATCGCCGTATCTCTTACGTATGACAGTAGTCCACATGCCGTCCGCCCCCAGATAGAGCTGACCCGACATCAGCACCAGCCTGGCCAGCGCTTCAGAGGTGAGATCGGTCAGCTTAAAGTTTGGATCAAAGGGACCACTTAGATCCTGCAAATCTCCCATATTAACCTCCTTCTATCTTTATTGCTATGTCTCGAGCTTGAACTCCCACTGGCATGCGATGTCATCCTTGCTCTTGCGCGGAGGCAGCTTCAGGATGGTGGTTTTTATCTTCGGATTGAAGAAACGTGCGGTCTCCGCGATCAGGGGCTTGTCCAGCTCATTACATGCCAGGTTCAGCAACCAGTCATCGCCGTGCCGCTCGCAGTATTCCAGCGTGCGACAGCGTGTCACTGTCATTAAGCCGTAGTTCCCGTTGTCCCTAAGTTCGAAATCTATATCGAACATCACGGCGAAACCGGGATCGATCTGAAAATACTTGAACATGCTAGCTATATCGTTACCCTGGATATTCATCGCCTGCGTCGGCCGACGCAGCTCCTGTTTCCAGTTGGTATCCCAGACCTCCTTGGAACACGAAAGGGCAACGTCATCGCCATATCTGCGCCGGATCACGTTCGTCCACATCCCGTCAGCTCCCAGGTACATCTTGCTTGCCGCGGTAAGCAACCTTACCAGCGCCTCCTTGGAGAAATCGGTCAGCTTCAGATCAGGCCTGAATTCCCCACTATAATCCTCTAAATCTGGCACTCTAACCCCCTTTAATAATTACTATGTTTCGATCTTGAACTCCCACTGGCAGGCAATCTCGTCAGGCTCGCCCTCGAAGCCAACCTTTAGAGCCTTTATCTGAATGTCCGGGTTGACGGCAGCGGCGTAGGCCTTAATGGCGGCCGCCTCCAATACATGACAGTTCCACTCGAGTTTCTCTGGATCCTGCTCCTTGAATTGGGTAAACGCGGGGCAGCGCTGCACTGTGAGAATAGCGTGGTTCTTGTTCTTTACGTCCCAATCGAAGTCAAAAAATCCTTGTGCGAAAGACGGCAGGAACTGATTGGCCTTCGCATACGCCTCGACATCGTTCCCCTTGATGTTGAGCGCCTCCATGGTCCACTTCATCTCGTGCTTGCCGATGCGAGTATAGTTTTCGATCAGACATTCACGGGCAGCATCTTCACCTACCCGTTTGCGCATCTGTTCCTGCCAATACGCATCAAGCACCAGTATCTCCTTGCAGCACGCCTGGATTAGCCTTCCTAGTGCCTCCTTGGAGAGATCCTCAAATCTTATATTACGAACGAACGGTCCACTATAGTCTTTCAGTTCCTGCATTTTGCACCTTCACTTCCCTTGCGGGATTAGTTTTTACCCTTTCCATCACCTCCTGCGTGAGTTCTATTCAATCTTGAACTCCCACTGGCAAGCGATTTCGTCCTTGCTCTGTCGAGGAGGTAATTTCAAGGCTCGACATTTCATCTTGGGGTTGATAAACTCGCCGCTTAGCTGCATACCTGGCACGCATATGTCTTCGCATGCATGTTTCTGCCTCACAGTATCGCCTCCCAACTCAAAGATCTCCAGAGCAGGACAGCGCGTAGCGGTGAGTATGCCATGCTCTTTATTCTTCAACTCGCACTCTATATCGATCCATCCCGCCTCCCCCGGTGCAAACTGGAAGGTCTTAAAAAGAGCGGCCACATCATCCCCTTTAATATTAAGCACCTCCATGACGCCGCGCATATCGTTCAAAGAGCCCCCTCTTTTTAGCCATACTTCCTTCTCCCATTCGAGAGCCTTTTCCGCGCCTACCTTGTCTTTTACTACATCAAACCATAGCCCGCCTAACATCATGTACAACAGACTGTTTGACCGCCAAAGCCGCGCGACGGTATCCTTAGAGAAATCCTGTAGCTTTGCATCCGGCCTAAACTCCCCGCTGTAATCTTCTAAATCTGCCACTTTAACCTCCTTCTAAACTCGATTATGTTTCGATCTTGAACTCCCACTGGCAGGCTATCTCATCCTTGCTCTTGCGGGGAGGTAGCTTTAACGGCTCCACCTCTATTTTTGGATTGAACCTTTTTGCTATCCACTTGAACGCGGGTAAATCAATCTCCTCACATGCCAGCTTCTGTAATGCTGTGTCATTGTGTCTCTCGAAGTACTCCAGCGAATTGCAGCGGGTAACCGTCATTATGCCGTGGTTTTTGCTCTTTAATTCAAACTTAACCCGCGGCTCAAACCCGGGCGGTGGCCCAACGTATATCACCGAGAACGCCGGACCGAACTGGAAGTACTTGAACAGGGTGGGGATGTCATTTCCCTTGATATTCAGCGCCTCCACCGTCTGACGTATGTCAATATCCAATGCCTTTGAGAACCAGACCTCCTTATCATAATCGAAAGCCACCTTATCGCCGTATTTCTGCCTCATGAGGCCGGTCCAGATACCGTCTATCCCCAGATAGAGCTTGCCCGCTGCCACCAGCAGCCTTATAAGCGCCTCTTTGGAGAAATCGGGAAGGGTTAGATCGGGGTTGAACTCACTGCTATAGTCCTCTAACTCTTTCAGTGTAACCTCCCCTTTTTAACACATTTTTAACCACCGCTTAATGAACGACTGCGGGTTTAATCCTCCAGCTTATACTCCCACATACAGACCGGAATGTCGCCGGGATTTTTGCGCGGTGGAAGCTTCAGCGGTTTCACCTTTATCTTAGGATTAAAGTGATCGGCATAATCCTGGAAGGCCGGGGGCTCCAGGTCATGACACAACGGCTTGATCCTGCCCGGGTCATTCTTCTCGAAATAGAGCAGTGAGGGGCAGCGGTAGATGGTCATTATGGCATACTTGGGGTCTCTGATATAGATATCATACGAGTACAGCCCATCGGTGTAACAGGGATCAAGCTGCACCGCTTTGAACATGGTATAGAGATCGTTCCCCTGGATATTGGCGACCTTCTGTAGTCCGCCAAGCACATGCCGGACTATCCTGCGCCAGACCTTCATCTCCCATTCCCACGCCTTTTCCGGGCCAACCTCCTCGGCTACGGTGGAATACCATAGCCCGTCCATCAGCTCATACAGCCGGCCATATTCACATAGCAGCTTCCCCAGCAGCTCTTTGGAGAAATCTTCATACCTGAAATGCCGTATGAACTCCCCACTATAATCGTTGCGCTCTTCCATCTTTACCTCCTTCTATTTTTTAGTGCCTTAATCCTGTTTAAAACTAGTTGGTTTGAAGATCTGGCTGTGTATACCTCCATCTATCTCGAACATCTTGCCGGTTACCCAATCCGAGGCAGGCGAGGCCAGATAGATCGCTGCCAGGGCTATATCCTCAGGCGTCCCCATTCGCTTGAGGGGGGTCCCGGCCATGATCTTATCTTTCACCGGCTCCAGTGTAACAGCGCTGGTTTCGGTCCAGACAGCCCCGGGACAAATACAATTCACCCTGACGTAAGGAGCCAGCTCGAACGCCATCGTCTGTGTAACCTGGTTCACCCCTGCCTTGGAAACACCATAAGCGATCATGCCCACCGCCGGCATGTCACCCTCACGGCTCGAGATGTTAATGATCGATCCTGATTTCTGCTCCAACATAACTTTAGCAACAGCCTTGCTGCAGAGGAAAGTACTGGTCAAGTTCTCCCTGAGCTGGAATTCCCAGGCGCGCTCGCTGGTCTCCATCGCTGGCTTGATGTAGCCAGCCCCGGCGTTGTTAACCAGGATATCGATCCGGCCGAACTCCTCCAGTGCCTTGCTCACCATATTGTCAACCTGTTCGGCCTCGCGGACGTCACAGGGGACAGCAATGGCTCTTCTACCCAGATTGCGGATTTCTGAGGCTACAGACTCTATCTCGCTAACCGTACGGGCGGCACACACAATGTCAGCGCCAGCCTCGGCAAAGCCCAGCGCTATCCCCCTGCCGATGCTCCTGCCCGCCCCGGTGACGATGGCCACCTTACCGGTCAGCGCAAACTTATCTAG